>JAKZWH010000289.1:0-3357 GCA_047515615.1 Acidimicrobiales bacterium
CCCAGCATTCGACGGTCTGATCGGGTCGCAGGCCGCAGGTGTGGACGCTGCCCGCATCGATGGTCTTGAACTCGCCCTCGGGCGGACTTGCTTGGCCGTCATAGTCGTGCCCCCAGCATTCGACGGTGCTGTCGGGTCGCAGGCCACAGGAGTGTCTGTAGCCCGCAGCGACGGAAGTGAACCGCTCACTTGGGACGTCAAGGCGTGTTCCGGTGCCGTGGTACCAGCATTCGACGGCTCCGTCGGGCCGCAGCCCGCAGGTGTGGGCTGCGCCGCGTGCGATGGAGGTGAAGCGGCCGGTGGGTGGGACTTCCCGGTCGGTGCCGTCTCCGCCCCAGCATTCGACGGCGCCGTCGTGTCGCAGGCCGCAGGTGCTGCTGTAACCAGCGCTGATGGCCGTGAACTGTCCATCGGGCGCATCGGTCTGGCCGACGCGATTGGCGCCCCAGCATTGCACCGTGCCGTCGGGTCGCAGCCCGCAGGAGTGGCTGCCTCCGACAGTCACGGCGTCGAAGGATCCGTCCGGGGCCTCCACCTGGAAGCCGCTGTTGAAGCCCCAGCATTCGACCGCGCCGTCGGCACGCAATCCGCAGGTGTTCCGGTCGCCTGCCGTCACTGCGACGAACCGGCCTTCGGGGATCGTGGTCGGCCTCGGAACGTCGTTGCCCCAGCATTCGAGGGATCCGTCGGTGTGCACCCCGCAGGAGTGAGCGAAACCGGCCGCTACCGCGCTGAACTGTCCCTCAGGAACTCGGAGGACTCCGGAAATGGCCATTCCCCAGCAATGGACGGTCCCGTCGAGGCGCACACCGCAGGAATGGTCCGAGCCCGCTGTTATAGCGACGTATTCTCCGGACACCGGGGTCATGTTGGGTCCGATGCCTCCCCGGCAGCGGACTTCGAAGTCGGGACGCAGCCCGCATGCGTGAGAGTTGCCGACCGCGACGGCGACGAACGGCCCTTCAGGTGCGCGCTGGTCCGGAGCGATGCCTCCCCAGCACTGCGGCTCGCCATCGAGGCCTAGGGCGCAGGTTCGGTCTCCCCACGCGGACAAGCCGAAGAACTCTCCGTCTGGATGCTCGAGTTGACCGTTGGAGGAAGCACCCCAGCAGTCGATGGTGCGATCCAGTCGCAATCCGCACGAGTGATGCTGACCCACGGCCACGGTCGTGTATTGCTCGTCGGGATCGGGGTCGGCCTGGCCGTGGCTGCTCCAGCCCCAGCAGTCGAGGAGGCCGTCGGCTCGCAGCCCGCAGCTGTGCAGGCCGGAGGTATCGATGGCGGTGTAGGGGCCGTCTCCTTGCACGGGCGACGTCCTAGCCCGGTCCGGTGGGTTGACGATCAGTGTTTCCTCCGGGCTGGAGATCGCGGGGCCGAGCGTGTCGTGTGCGACATCGCGCTCGACGAAGGTCACGCCCTCCGGCGGGGGCCTGAACGTGCCCCAGCATTCGACGGCGCCGTCGGTGCGGATGGCACAGGAGTGGCCCGGGCTTGCAGAGACTGCCGTGAAGTGCCCGTCGGGAGCGTCGAGCAGTCCCGCGTAGTCCAGGCCCCAGCATTCGACGGTGCCGTCGGTGCGCACCGCGCAGGAGTGGTTGCGAGAGGCCGAGACGGAGCTGAAGGTGCCGCTGGGGGCGTCGAGCAGTCCCGCGTGGTCGAGTCCCCAGCATTCGAGGGTGCCGTCGGTGCGAACCCCGCAGGAGTGGCTTGTCCCTACCGACACGTCACCGAAGCGTCCCCCAGGCGTGCTGGCCCGAGAATCTTCTCTCGATCCCCAGCACTCGAGCGTGTCGTCGGCGCGCAGCCCGCATGCGCGGCTGTTGCTGACCGCTAGCGACGTGAGGGGCTCATCGAATCCGCCGATTCCGCCTAGGGAGAAGACGCCGGAGCCGCCGCTTGCTGCCTGGTCGTTGTTCCAGCACAGGGCCCAGCCGTAGGACCCCAGCACGCAGGCCTGGCTGCCTCCGGCGTGGACAGCTCTGAACGCGCCAGAGGCCGGTTCACCTGGAAGCTCCAGGGAGGTGAGAGCGCGCTCGAGGAACGTCCGCATCTGCTGCGGAGGGAGAGGAGGATCGACGCCCCAGCATTCGACGGTGCCGTCGGTGTGCAAGCCGCAGGTGAAGCCCGTTCCCACCGCGATCCCGGCGAACTGCCCGGCGGGGACGTCGGCCTGGCCGAGGTCGTTGGCACCCCAGCATTCGACGGTGCCTTCGACCCGGATCCCGCAGCTGTGCTCTTCGCCGGTCGCTACTGCACTGAATGCGCCGGCGGGCGCATCCAGCCGGGTGGCGAAACGCCGCCCCCAGCATTCGATGTTGCCGTCGACTCGCACCGCGCACGAGTGGTCCCAGCCGGTGGACAGCGATAGGAACTTGCCCTCAGGAGCGTCGATCTGCCCCCAGTGGTTGGCGCCCCAGCAATCGAGCGCGCCGTCGGTGCGCAACCCGCACGAATGGCGGCCACCGGTGTCGATCGTGCTGAATCGACCGTCGGGGGCTTCCCCTCCGGTGAAGCTGCGACCCCAGCACTCCACGGTGCTGTCGGCCCGCAGGCCGCACGACTGGTCGCCGCCCGCCGAGATCGACACGAACCGGCTGTCAGGCGGGTCGGTCTGGCCCCAGTGGTTGTCGCCCCAGCATTGGACCCCTCCGCCGTCGCGCAATACGCAGGAGTGCCCGACGCCGGCCGCGACCGCGAGGAAGTGCCCGCCGGGCGCAGTTGTCGTCTCGGTCCTGGCGCTGCCCCAGCACTGGATGTCGCCGTCGACGCGCACAGCGCACGAGTGGCTGTCGCCCACGGTGATGTCGGCGTACTGGCCGCTGGGGGCGCGCAGCAAGTCCAAGAAGTCCAAGCCCCAGCATTCGATGGTGCCGTCGACCCGCAGTCCGCAGGTGTGCCTCCGGCCCGCGGAGAGGGCCGTGAAAGTGCCTCCGGGAGCGTCGATCTGGTCGCTGTTGTTGGCGCCCCAGCACACGACCGTGCCGTCGGTGCGCAACGCGCAGGTGTGGCGGCTGCCCGCGGCCACCGCGGTGAACCGCCCGCCGCCGGGGTGCTCCAGCGTCTTCGACCCGTCTACGGGACCGCTAGCGCCGACGACCGGCTCAGCGTCGCCACCTGCTTCGAGGCCGTCTGGATCGTGGTCCCCAGTGCTGATTCCGGAGCACGCGGCCGCTATAAGCACAAGCACGCACGCGATGCACGCTGCCCTCCGCAGCTTCACATGTGGACCGTAGCCGGAGGCACCGGCGCGGTCAGGGGGGATCGCTCGGCGGGGTCTCTCAGTCGGGCAACACCGAGATGCTGGAGAAGCACATCTCGTCGACGGTGCCCTCGTTCCAGGTGATGTAGCGGGGCTCG
>JAKZWH010000290.1:0-3413 GCA_047515615.1 Acidimicrobiales bacterium
CAGGAAGGCGTCGTCGAAGCGGTCGGGATGGAAGGCGAGCTCCTTGGTCCCCACTCTGATGACCTCCGCGCCCGCCTCGGCCAGCGCGGTGAACCAGGCGGCCAGCTTGGAGTTGGGCAGCACCATCGGATCGCCGCCCGACAGCAGGATCTCGCGCAGCTTGGGCCGCCCGGTCTCGGGATGCCTGCCGCCGTTGGCGTCCACCGCGGCGTTGTGGGCCCGGATGTAGTCGGTGACCTCGTTGACCCGGGCCAGGCCCTTCTTCTTGACCGTGCCGTCGGCCCGCTCGATGTCCTTGCGGGCGATCAGATCCTCCCGGTAGCAGAACCGGCAGTGGGCCGAACAGGTCGAGATGACGTACAGCAGGGCCATCTCGTATTTGTGGAGGAGCCCCTCGACGGGGCTGTAGTCGAGCTGGCTGGCGGGGTCCTCCTCACCCTCTAGGTTCGCGGTCTCGTCCCCCGAGGCCTTGACGAGCCTCTGGAGGGCCGGGCTGCTGCGGGCCATCTCGAAGTAGTGGCGGGTGATCTTGACCGGCATGCGGGCCTCGACGTCACGGTCAGTCCCTTTGAGCTGTTTCAGGTCGGACAGCTCTATGGGGGTGTAGAAGCCGCGCATCGCCTCGGGAGCGCTCTGGTTGATGAACGGATCCAGTCCGTTTACGATCTGCCGGTCGTAGCGGGGGTTCTCGACGTGGTCGAGGACGCGTCGCTCTCTATCTGTTGGGATGTACTTCGGTCTTGCCATATGATTTTTCAGTCCGTTTATATATTGTCCATGTAGCGACAGTCAATTCACTGGACTGTCCACAGACCGACCCCTACTTGAGGATAAGTGTGGATATCCATTCGCGCAAATGGCAGGGCCCGGGCCGGGAGCGAACCCGGTGTGGGCGGTTCCGCGCCTGCAGCATGAGCCGGTACCGTCAGGGCATGCTCGACCTGCGCCAGTTGAGGGCCGAACCCGACGCTGTCAAGGCCGCCGTGGCCCGGCGGGGAGAGCCGATCGCGCCCCTTGACCAGGTCATAGTCCATGACGAGCGTCGGCGGGCCACCGTCAGCGAGGCCGACGAGCTGCGGGCGGAGGTGAAGCGGATCTCCGCGGAGGTCGGCGCTCTGCACCGCGCCGGCCGGGCGGGCGAGGCCGAGGGGCTTCGTGCCCGCAGCCGGGAGCTCGGCGCCCGCATCGACGAGCTGGCCGCGGAGGCCGAGCAGCTCTCGGAGTGGATCCGCCGGATCCTGCTGTTCGTGCCCAACATGCCCGCCGGGGACTGCCCCGACGGCTCGGGACCCGACGACAACGTCGTCGTGCGAACGGTCGGCTACGACCCCGGCGCCTACGGCGAGCACCAGAGGGTCCCACACTGGGAGCTGGGCGCGGAGCTGGGCATCCTCGATATCGACCGGGCCGTGCGCATGTCGGGCGCGATGTTCGCCATGTACCGGGGGCTGGGGGCCCGGCTGGTGCGGGCCCTGATCGACTACGGGCTGGACCGCAACCGGGACCTGTACGAGGAGATCAGGCCGCCCACCCTGGTCCGAACCGAGACCATGATCAGCACCGGCCACCTGCCCAAGTTCTCCGACGAGGCCTACCAGCTCGAGCGCGACGGGCTGTGGGCCATCCCCACCGCGGAGGTGCCCTTGACCTCTCTGCTGTCGGGCGAGATCGTCGAGGAGGCCGATCTGCCGGTGAGGCTGATGGGCCACACTTCGTGCTTCCGCCGCGAGGCGGGCTCCGCGGGCCGCGACACCCGCGGGCTGCTGCGGGTTCACGAGTTCGACAAGGTGGAGCTGTACGGGTTCTGCACGCCCGAGCAGGCCCACGACCTGCACGCCGAGATCCTCGACCGGGCCGAGCGGGCCATCGCCGACCTCGGCCTGGCCCATCGGGTTCTCGATCTGTGCGCCGCCGACCTGGGCGATGCCTCGGCCCGGACGTTCGACATCGAGGCGTATGCCCCCGGGGCGGACCGATGGCTGGAGGTATCGAGCGTCTCGTGGTGCCGCGACTACCAGGCCCGGCGAGCGAACATCCGCTACCGGCCCGCGGCCGGGGGCCGCACCCAGACGGTGCACAGCCTCAACGGCTCGGGCCTGGCCGTCCCCCGGGTGTGGGCCGCGCTGGTGGAGACGTATCGACAGCCCGACGGCTCTGTGGCCGTACCCGAGGCCCTGCACCCCTACATGGGCGGAGTCACAACCATCGGTCAGTAGGCCGTCTCAGGAGGCTGATATGGCGGGAATCATCACCTGGATCGATCCTTTGCGGGAGTTGGTCAAGCCGGCTCGGTTCGGTTCGGACCATCCGATGCGAACCGTCACCCAGCAGATTGGCAGCGGTGACGGCTGGTCATCGGAGCGGGCGTCGTTCGTGGCCGGCGTCTTCGACGAGTTGAGCGTCGGCTGGCACGCAGACCACAGCAGCGACCTGCGGATGGCGCCGCTGGAGGACGCGCTCGACCGGGGCGATCTGGGGCCGGGCCGCCTGGTAGAGATCGGCTGTGGGACCGGCGCCGCCACCGAGCGCATCTCAGCCCGCCGGCCGGTGGCCGCCGCTTTGGACTTGTCGCCGAGGATGCTCGCCCTCGCCGACCCGACGGTTGCGCCATTCGTGCGGGCCGATGCCGGAGCACTGCCCCTGGCGGCCGGGTCGGTCGATGTGATGGTGGTGGTGAACATGTTCGTGTTCGCGGCCTCCTACGACCGGGTGCTGGCTCCCGAAGGCCAGTTCGTGTGGATCAGCACGATGGGCGACGAGACCCCCATCTACCTCCCTCCCGAGGAGGTGGTGGACCTTCTGCCTGGACGCTGGACGGCGACGGGCAGCTATGCGGGCACCGGCCTGTGGCTGGTCGCCCGCCGCAACTAGCTGACCGCGGCCAACCCTGCGGCCGCGGCACCGATTCCGAGGATCAGCGTGGTGGCCACGTAAGTGGCGGCCTTGGCCGTGCTGGTGGCCCACAGGTTCCGGAGGTCGTCTGCCAGGGTGGAGAAGGTGGTCAGCGCGCCCAGGCCCCCGATCCCGACCACGGTCGAAACAGGGTCGGCGACACCGCTGAGCAGGCCGAGGGCGAAGGCCCCGACCACGTTGATCGCCAGCGTGGCCAGCGGTCGCGGCAGCCGACGCCCGGCCTGCCAGCGCAGCAGCGCACCCGCTCCGGCGGCCAGGCCGAACAGCACTACGGTCGCGGGCGGGGCGCACTGCGGCAACCTACTGGAGCCTCCTGAGCCCCCGTAGAATCGGAGCATGGACCTTGCCCAGATGCGCGAGCAGTACTCCGAGGTTGGGCTCAGCGAGGACGATGTCGCCGACGGTCCCATCGTGCAGTTCAGGCGCTGGTTCGACGAGTGGCTGGCGACCAAGCCCTACGACGCCAATGCGGTGATCCTGGCCACCACCGATGCCGAAGG
>JAKZWH010000291.1:0-8637 GCA_047515615.1 Acidimicrobiales bacterium
TCGGAGGCGGCGATGTCGGCGTGACGGACCAGGGCCCCGATGTGGAGATGGCCGTTGTGGCGCTCGATGGTGTCGAGGCCGCCGATGCGGTTGATGTCCACCAGCACCGCAGGCGTCGCGAACCGGAGCTTCATCATCGGCAGCAGGCTCTGCCCGCCGGCGAGGAACCGGGTCTCATCACCCCCTTCGGCTTTGGCCGCTATCGCCTCCTCCACAGAGGCGGCCACTACATAGTCGAACCGGGCCGGCAGCATCCTGAACCCCCAATTGTCGCGGTCTTCTTCGCATCCGCGCGGACCGCGGACACTACATGATCGGGCATCGTCTCGCCATCCGGCTCCGACCCCTCGGCCGGAGGCGAGACGCGCGCCCTCGATGCGAGCGCCGTCGGTGTCCGTTCGCCGCGTAGCCGGAATGCGCTCGCGGGTACGCTGGCAGATGCGCGACGCCAGCCCCGCCAGCCCGTCAGGGCGGTTCGCAGCGCTGCACAACCGGCAGTTCCGCATACTCTTCGTAGGCGGCCTGTTCACCTTTCTGACCATGCAGGTCGCGGGCGTCGCCCGGGCCTGGCTGGCCTTCGAACTCACCGGCACCAACACCGGCCTGGGTGGCGTGATGCTGGCCTTCGGAGCCTGCAGCATCTTCGCCATCCCATACGGCGGCATGATCTCCGACCGCTTCTCCAAGCGCAACGTGCTGGTCATCGCGGGCTCGCTACAGGCCCTGACTCCGTTCGTCTTGGGCGCGGCGGTAGTCACCGGGACCGAGTCCTACTGGCTGCTGATCGCCGCGAGCGTCGCCCAGGGCGGCGTGATCTCGATACTGGCTCCGGCCCGGCTGTCCTTCATATCCGACATCGTCGGACGCGAGACCATCACCAACGCCGTGTTCCTGTCGATGTCGACAGTGCAGCTGGCCCGGGTGACAGGACCGGCCGCGGCGGGAGTCCTCATCGGTGTGGCGTACTTCGGCTTGGCCGGAGTGTTCTTCGCAGCGGGCGCGCTCGGACTTCTGAGCGTGGTCCTGCTTGCGGGCCTGCCGCGGGCCGCGCCGTCGAGCCCGTCGGGCCGCAGCGCGATGGGCGACATAGCCGACGGGCTGCGATTCGTGCGCTCCCGACCCGACTTGATGCATCTGCTGGCGGTGTCGTTCGGCGTCGTGCTGGTGGGCTTCCCCCACATGGCCTTCCTGCCGGTCGTGGCCGAGCAGGTCCACCACAGTGGCTCCACGGGCTTTGGCCTGCTGAACACGGCCGCCGCGGTGGGCGCCATAGTCGGCTCCCTCGCGCTGGCGAACCTGGAGCGGCGAAGACTGCGCCCGTTCCAAAGCCGAAGCGCGGTGGGTTTCGGCATCTCGCTCACAATCTTCGCGGTGATGCCGAACTTCTACGCCGCGCTGGCGGTCATGGCGGTGGTGGGCGCCACCTCCAGCGTCTTCCAGGCCCTGAACAACTCCATGCTGCTCACGTCGACCCCGATCGAGTACCACGGGAGGGTCCAGAGCCTGCTGATGCTGAGCTTCTCGGGCTTCGCCATCGCGGCGCTGCCCATCGGGATCGTCGCCGACGCCGTGGGCATTAGGGGCACTCTTGTCGGTCTGGGGATCCTGGTGCTGGTCGTCATGACGGTGGCCCGCATGACTGAGCCGCGGCGTCCGGCTGAAGAGACCACACTGTGAACACGAGCAGAGACGAGGAGGCGACCATGGCCGACGACGACGGCCACGATCCCGACCCAACCGTCGAGGACGGTATGACTGCCGAGGAGTCGGTTGTGCGCGAGTACTGGGAGAGGATCTGGCTCGAGCGGGACCTTGACGCCCTGGAGGAGCTCGTAGCCGACCAGGTCGTGCGCCATACGGCCGAGGGCACCGAGACACTCACTCGTCTTGAGCTGCGCCGTCGCCTTGCCGGCGCCTTCGAGGCCGTCAGGGCCAGCGACGTGAGCATCGACGCGCTCGTCGCCGAGGGCGACGCGGTATGGGTTCGCCTCACGCTTCGGGGAGTAAGCCTCCCCACCGCGGCGCCGATGTCGTTTGCCTGGCTGGCGCAATACCGGACCGAAGGCGGGCGCATCGCCGAGTTGTGGGCTCTGCACCAGCCCGGCGCGGACTGGTCGCCATGATGGCGGGCGGTCCAATCATCCGGCGCCTCGACGACCCCGGGCTCGAATGGCAGCGGGTCAAGGCGCAGCGCAACGCCGACGGCACGGAGTCCTCGGTGTGGGAGAAGTGGTTCGCCTTCCGGGCCGACCCGCCCTACCTGTCGCTGTACGCCCGCTACGACCCGGGCATGGTCGTGCGCCGCCACGGCCACCGCTCGCCGCAGGTGGTGTTCGTGCTCGAGGGGGAGATCTTGGTGGGCGACGAAGTCTGCGGTGCCGGCACCCACATCGAGCTCCCAGAGGGCGAGCAGTTCGGGCCCCTCGTCGCCGGGGACGCCGGATGCACGTTGTTCGAGGTGATGCTGGGCGACCCGCGCAGCTGGAGCGACGACCCGGTCCCCTTCGCCGAGGTGTGCGCCGCCCGGGGCGTGACCCCGCTGCCCGACCCCGAGATCGACTTCCCGGACTGGCTCGAGGACGAACGGGGCCGCTGGACCGAGTCGCTCCAGGAGAGCAGCCATCCTGAGGACAGGACCAGATCCGTCGCCGGCAGCGAACCCAAAGTGTGAGCACCACCGAGCTGATCGTCGTGGGTGTGGCCTCCGCGGTGGCCATGCTGGCCAAGAGCGCCACAGGGCTCGGTTACCCGCTTGTCGCCATCCCGATGGTGGCCGCGGTGGCCGGCGTGGAGACCGCGGTGGTGGTCGTGACCCTGCCCAACGCCGTAGCCAACCTGCTGGTCGGCTGGCGCACCCGACACGCCCGCTCGGAGACCCGCGACGTGTTCATCCTGTCGGCGACATCGGCGGTGGGGGCGGTGGCGGGCACTTTCGTTCTGGTGTCGGCGCCCGAGAGGCCGTTGCTGATCGTGCTTGCGATCGCGGTGCTGATGTTCGTCGTCAAATCGCTGTGGTTCGGAGATATCGCAGTGTCGCCAGAGATCGGACGGCGGGCCGCGCCGGCCGTCGGCATGAGCGCGGGAATGATGCAGGGGGCAGTGGGCGTGTCCGGGCCGATCATCGGGTCGTGGCTCTACGCCTACCGGCTGTCCCGCGACGCCTACATCCTGTCGTTGTCGGTGCTGTTCCTGATCACCGGCGTCGCCCAGATAACCACGCTGGCGTCAATCGGCGCCTACAACTCCGACCGGCTGATCGCGGCCGCGGTGGGATTCGGGCCGGTACTGGCCGTCCTGCCCCTCGGGGAGCACCTCCGGGCCAGACTGTCGGGCTCTCAGTTCGACCGGGTCGTGCTGGGGTTGCTGGCGGCCTCAGGGGTGACTCTGGTGGTCCGGGCCATCACCGGCTGACTGCGCTCAGCAGGTCTCCGGGTACCGACGAGGTACGCCCCTCCGCACGCAACTACCGCTATCAGCGACAGATCGAAGACACCGACCCCACCCGCTGTCCCGCACATCAGCACCAGCCACGCGAAGATCGCCAGTCCCGTCAGCAGGGACAGAATGATGTTCAACGCTCTGTACTTGCCCATCTCGGCGTCCTCTCTCGTTCGCTCATCCAGCGGGGCGCAGTGCCAGTTGCCCGCGGGGTGTGGGGGGAGGGCCACCCCGCGGGGCAACTGGTCCCTGGCAACGCCCACTCGGCGTTACGCAGTGTTGGAAAGGCCCTTGCTTCTTGTGTTCACAACCGCGGCGGTGACTACAGCCGACGCAATGAGTGCTAGCACCGGGGCGAGCACGCTGAGCTTCCGTTTGACAGTCATTTCTTCTCCTGTCTCTGCGATCACTCTTTTGGATCGCACATCTACTACTAGTGGTTTATTGGTGTCAGTAACGACCGGATGCCTGCCAACTCGTGGCAGAGACCCCGCCAACTGCTTGGCAGGGTCTGGCAGGATGTGACAGGCGCGATCAGCTCGTGTCGGCGACGACTGGCTCCGGCTACCCTCTCCGGCGATGGTTGGCGGGTCATCGGACGCTCAGTTGCATGCGCAGGTGCGTATGGCCTGCGGCCGTATTGCCGGAGGTGCAGCCGCCATCCTCGAGGCCCACCGCCTCGGCGTCGCTGAAGGCCCCCACGAGAAGCCTTGGACGCTTGGCTATCACCGTGAGTCCGTGCACATCTACGCCCAGTCGCTGCCACCGTGGTACCAGAGCGACATCGCGGCCTTGTTCGGCCGCAGCACCAGAACTATGGCCGGATGCACGATCCCGGCCCGGCTGGCTGAGGACTGGGTGATCGTCACCGACTACATGGTGTCGGCTCGCACCGCGATCCTCGAGTGGTCGGCGTCGGTGGAGTCAAGGCCGGACCAACGGGCCTCAACCTCAGCGCGGACCGTCGAAGAGCAGGAAACTCCGCCGTTGGTTATCCGGTTCGATGCGCTGGCCAGGTTGACGACCAGCGATGGCGCCCGACGTCTGGAGCAGGCCGCAATCAGCGTTCGGCAGCACATGGAGGCTCCGGTGCCCGAACTGCTGGATGAACGCGAGCTCGAACTATTGAAGCGGCTGGCTGATGGTGTGGCGGTCGCAGACCTTGCGGCCGAGATGGGCTACTCGGAGTGCCGGGCCGCAAGGAGGGCGTGCAGAAGGCCGCTTCGGTCGGCTTGCTCGACTGAGCTACGCCCGGCGCACGTCTTCAGACTCAACAGACACCGCGCGAGAGTCACGAACTCGAGCGCCGGTCAGCGATGCGCCGACCGGGCAACCGCCACTGAGGGCCGCGGCGCTCCTGCTGGGACTCCGGCCGATCGAGACCGGGATACGGGGCCCTCACCTCGCCGACCTCGCCCCTGTACAGCCGGTCCGGGTGCTGCTCGCCGCTCCAGACGACCACCTGGGGGAAGGCGATGGTGATGGACTCGGCCGCGAATGCTTGATGGATGGCCAGGACGAGGTCGTGGCGGGCCGCGAGCTCGGTCGGGACGTCGCTGGGATGCCAGTAGAGCACGTTGAAGCCGATGCTGGAGTCGCCGAAGCCGTCGAGGTTCACCGCGGGCTCGGGCTCGGACAGCACCCGCGGCACCCTCTTGAGGGCGGCGTAAATGGCGTCGGTCGCCTGCTGCAGGTCGGTGTCGTAGGCCACGCCGACGGCGAGGGAGCTGCGACGCGCGGGATTGCGGGTCAGGTTGACGATGGTGGCGCCGACGACATTCGCGTTGGGGACGCGGATGTGGGTGCCGTCGAGGCCGCGGACCTGCGTGGTGCGCGAGTCGATGTCCTCCACGACGCCGACCTGGCCGTCTAGCACCACGGTGTCGCCCACCGTGTAGGGCCTTCGGGTCTGCAGGATCACCGAGGACACGAAGTTGCCGACCACGCCTTGCAGGGCCAGCGCGAGCACCAGACCGCCGAGTCCCAGGGCACCGAACAGCGGGCCCACCCGCACGCCGAGAACCGTCAGCGCGTACGACAGGCCGATGAGGAACACGGCGTAGCCGATGAAGCGCGAGGTCAGGATGGCGGCGAAGCCCTGCCCGATGCCGCGGGTCACAATTCGGCGCAGAATCCTGGAGACGGCCGCGGCCAGGACCAGCGTGCCGACCAGCACGATCCCGGCCTTGATCCAGTCGCCGCTGGTTAGAGGAGCGTTCAGCAGCGACTCGCTGTCGGACTGGGCCAGCACGGCGACGAAATCGATCATCAACGGCCAAGTCTGTCATGCAAGGGCACGGCCGTCGATGAACGCCCGCACCGAATCGGTGCTGAGCGCGGCGCGGATGCGACTAGCGGGTGGCCGGCCCGGAGCGGCCGATGGCGTGCTCGGAGGTGCCCAGGTAGCTGGCGATCACCAGCGGGTCCCGGCGGATCTGCTCGGGCGAACCCTCTGCGATCACCGCGCCCGCCTCCAGGCAGTACACGCGGTCGCTGATGCCCATGACCAGGGGCATGTCGTGTTCGATGACGATCACCGCCGCATCCAGTTCAGCCTGCACCTGCTTGATCAGCGGGCCGAACGCCTCGGCCTCGCGCTGGGCCACACCGCCCGTCGGCTCGTCCAGCAGCAGCACTCTGGCGTTGACGGCCAGCAGGCTGGAGAGTTCCACGATGCGGCGGGTGCCGGTGGACAGGGTGGCTATGAAGTGGTCGGCATAGCGCCCTAGGCCCATGTAGCCGATGAGCTCGTCGGCCTCGGCCCGCTTGGCCCTCTCGGCGCCCGGCGACGGCGGCAGGGCCGTCATCGACGCCAACAGCTGCGAGCGTGACCGGGCCTCGAGCGCGACCATCAGAGACTCGCGCACGGTCAGGCCCGGGTAGATGCGGGCACCCTGGAAGCCGCGCCCCAAGCCGCGGGCGTGGCGGGCCGGCGCCCGTCGGGCGGTCACGTCGGTTCCGAGCACGAACACCCGTCCCCGTGACGGCACGAACCCGCTGATGGCGTTGAGCAGTGTGGACTTGCCTGCGCCGTTGGTTCCGATCAGGCCCACCAGCTCCCCGTGGTCGACATGGACCGAGACGTGGTCGACCGCGGTGTTGCCGCCGAAGCGCACCGACACGTCCTGGGTCTGCAGCGCCGGGCCCGAGGAGTCCGCGGCCGCAACGGTGGGTCCCGTCACCAGCGGGCGAGGCCTGCCTGGCTCCTGCGCTGCCTCAGGCGCCTCGGGGCCTTCCTCGACGGCCACAGACCCGCCCGCCGCGGTGACCTCCCTCTCCGCCATCTTGCGATCGGCCCGCTCGAGCAGCTTGTCGCGGATGCTGTAGACGATCTGCAGCAGACCACCGGGGAAGTACATGAGCAGCACCAGCAGGCCGATGCTGCTGGTCAGCAGCCGCACCAAGTCGTCGAGTTCCTCGGGAATGATCTGCGGTATGCCCCGGATCCACAGCGCGCCGAGGATGGGCCCGGCCACCGAGCCCAGACCGCCGATGATGGCGGTGGCCACCACCACGATCGACTCGCCGGCCCGGAACAGCGAGTCGGGCTGCAGGGCGGGCACCAGCGTCACGAGCAGGCCGCCCGAATAGGCCGCTATGCCGCCGGCCACGCCGAAGGCGGCCAGCTTCATTCGGGTCGGTGACACGGTGGACGCCGCGGCCGTCTCCTCGTTGTCGCGCACCGCGATCCACGACCGCCCGATGCCGGTGCGACGCAGCCGGGCCACCACCGCGGCCACCACCGCCAGCGAGACCAGGCACAGGAAGTAGTAGTTCCTGCGGGAGGCCGCGAAGTCCACATGGATCGGGCCTATGTCGAGCACCGGCTTATCGGCGGGGCGGGGGAAGCTCGTGCCCCCGGTGAAGAAGTCTTGACTGAACAGCCACGTCGCTGAGGCCACCGCGAATGCGAGGGTGGTTACGGCCAGGAACAGGCCCCGCACCCGCAGCGCGGGCAGTCCGACGATCACCGCAGCCACCACCCCGACCGCGGTGGCTGCGACCATGGCCAGCGCCCACGGCAGGTCCAGCGACAGGTCGAACAGGTCGAAGGGCACGGGGATGTCGTTGCCGTGCGTCAGCCCCAGAACGGTGAGACCGCCGAGCCCGACGAAGGCGTACTGGCCGAGAGACAGCTGGCCGGCCCAGCCGGTGAGCACGGTCATGGACAGCGCCACCATGGCGAACAGCAGGATGCTGGTCCAAGTGAACAGGGAGCTGTTGGTGGAGAGGGTCAGGCCCAGAAAGGTGAAGAACCCGAAGAGCGCTACGAACCCCATGGCGTTGAGCCTGCGGACCCACCAGACCGATTCGAGCCGGCTGGGGATGGCTCGCACGCGGGGTGCGAGGGACCACGACTCCTGCAGGCCGGCGCTGCGGGCCACCAGCAGCACGACCACCAGCACGGCCAGGAACAGGTAGGCGTCCACCACGGATCGGTTGGCCGAATCCACGTTGCTGCGGATCAGCGCCTCGGCCACGCCCACCGCCACCCCGGCGACCAGAGTGCCCGGCAAAGAGCGCATGCGGGCCAGCAGCGACACCACCAGCACTCTCAGCAGCAGCGGCTCGGCGATGGCCGCGGTGCCGGCCTGAGCCGAGTTGATGCTCTGCAAGGGAGCAAAGAAGATGGCGGTTGCCGCGGCGAACGCTCCCGAGATGGTCCACACGATGGTCGAGGTCCGCCGGGGCGAGGTGCCGTAGACCCGGGCGGTGTCGGGATTGGAGGCGGAGGCCCGAACCGCCAGCCCGAAACGCGTGCGCGAGATGAACCAGGCCAGAACTCCGATGAGCACGGGGACCACTGCCAGCACCACAATCTCGCGGGCTTGCAGGAAGATGTGGTCATTGGGCGTCCACGTCGCCTCGAACGGCGCCGGAATCGGGCCCGGGGCAATGACTTTGGGGAGTCTGATCTTCGAGAACGCCACTATCTGGCCCACGCCTATCGTGGCGATCAGCACCACCAGGCGGGGTGAGGCGAACAGCCGCCGGATCACGATCAGCTCGATGGCCATGCCCATGGCCGCACAGGCGGCCAGAGCGAGCACGAACGACAGCCACCAGTTCAAGCCGTACTGGGCCAGCAGAAGCACGAAGAGGGCCACCCCGAAGGCCCCGACCTCGCCGTGGGCGAAGTTGAGCACGCCAGTGGAGCGGTAGATGAGCACGAACCCGGCCGCGAAGGCGGCGTAGGTG
>JAKZWH010000292.1:0-3482 GCA_047515615.1 Acidimicrobiales bacterium
GCCACCAGGGAGGTGGTCATCGGCTTCGACCGCCCGTTCGTGATGATCGGCGAGCGCATCAACCCGACGGGACGGCGGCTGCTGGCCGAGGAGATGCGCAACGGCGACTTCGGCCGGGTCGAGGCCGACGCTCTCGCCCAGGCCGCGGCCGGAGCCCACATGCTCGACGTGAACGCAGGGATCCCCCTCGCCGACGAGCCTGCCCTGCTGGCTCAGGCCATCAAGCTGGTGCAGAGCGTGACCGACGCGCCCCTGTCCATCGACTCCTCCATCATCGAGGCCCTCGAGGCCGCCATCGCGGTGTACGAGGGCAAGCCCCTCATCAACTCCGTGACCGGTGAGGAGGAGGTGCTAGAGCGGGTGCTGCCCCTGGTGGCCCGGCACGGCGCCGCCGTCGTCGCGATCTCCAACGACGAGACCGGCATCAGCGAGGACCCCGACGTGCGCTTCGAGGTGGCCCGCAAGATCGTGAACCGGGCCGCCGACCACGGCATCGCCGCGGCCGACGTGGTGGTGGACCCGCTCGTGATGCCGATCGGGGCCATGGGCACAGCCGGACGCCAGGTGTTCCGGCTGGTGCGGCGCCTGCGCAACGAGTTGGGGGTCAACACCACCTGCGGAGCCAGCAACGTCAGCTTCGGCCTGCCGGCCCGCCACATGATCACGGGGACCTTCCTGTCGATGGCCATCGGCGCCGGGATGACGTCGGCGATCATGAATCCCATGCACCCGGAAGTGAAGAACGCCGTGATGGCCGCGGATGTGCTGGCCGGGCACGATCGGGACTGCGCCGCATGGATCAGGGAGCACCGGGATCCCGACACGGTCGGCTTGAGACGACGGGGCGGGCGTCGCCGCGGCGTCTGAGCGCATGCACGACATGCACAGCGTGGTGTTCAACCCCTCGGGGATACGCGCCTCGGTGGCTGCGGGAGCCACCGTGCTGGACGCGGCCCGAGCCGGCGGGGTGGATCTCGACTCGGTTTGCGGCGGCCGCGGCCTGTGCGGCCGCTGCCAGGTGTCCCCCACCGCGGTCGACGTCCTGTCTGAGCCCGGCCCCACCGAGTTGCGCTACCGGGGCCGGCGCCCCCTGGCCGAGGGATGCCGCCTCGGCTGCCAGGCGGTGGTTCTCGGCAACGCCGTCATCGACGTGCCCGCCGCCAGCCAGGTCCATCGGCCCGTGGTCCGCAAGTCGATCGACCTCGCAGAGGTGGTCATCGACCCGGTGGTCACGCTGCACTATGTGGAGGTGCCCGAGGTTGTGCTCGGATTCGAGGCAGCCGAGGTGGACCTGGTGGCCGAGGCCCTGTCCAATGATTGGGGCCTGGCCGATGTCGACTTCGGTGTGCCGGTGCTGGCTCGCCTGCATTCGGCCATTGCCGCCGGGGAGGGGTCGGTCACGGTGGTTGTGCACGATGGCCGCACCGTGCTCGACGTACGGCCCGGATACTCCGACGGAGCCTGGGGGGTGGCCGTGGATGTGGGCTCCACCACCATCGCCGGCTATTTGCTCGAGCTCTCGTCGGGTGAGGTTGCCGCGGCATCGGGCCGCATGAACCCCCAGATCCGCTTCGGCGAGGATCTCATGAGCCGGGTGTCGTACGTGATGATGAACCCCGGCGGCGAAGCCAAGCTCACCGCGGCTGTGCGCGGCGCCATCGACGAGTTGGTGGGCGAGCTGTGCGAGGAGGCCGGAGTGGACCGCGGCCAGGTGCACGACCTGGTCGTGGTGGGCAATCCGATCATGCACCATCTTGTGCTGGGCTTGGATCCCACCCCGCTGGGGGCGGCGCCGTTCACGCTCGCCACGGCCACCGCCGTGCGGGGCAGTGCCGCTGAGATCGGGATCGGCCTGCCTTGCGCGGCCTTGTACGTTGGTCCCTGCATCGCCGGGCATGTCGGTGCCGACGCGGCCGCGGCCACTCTGGCCGAGGGCCCCCACCGGGTCGCCACCCCGATGCTGGTCGTCGACGTGGGCACCAACGCCGAGATCGTGCTCGGCGACGGGCATCGGGTGTTCGCCGCTTCAAGCCCGACCGGTCCAGCCTTCGAGGGCGCCCAGATCAGCTGCGGCCAACGGGCGTCCGCGGGGGCGGTGGAGCGGGTCCGGATCAACCCGGACACCTGGGAGCCCCGATTCAAGGTCATCGGCGGTGACATGTGGTCCGACGAGCCGGGATTCTCCGAGGCGCTGGCCGGGGCCGGGCTGGAGGTGTCGGGCCTGTGCGGCTCGGGCATCATCGAGGTGATCGCCGAGATGTTCCTGGCCGGCGTCATGGACCGCCACGGCGTGATCACTTCGGAGACCGGCCGGTCGCCGCGCATCGTGGCCGACGAGCGCACGTTCAGCTACGTGATTCAGTGGGAGCCGATCCGGCTGTCGATCACCCAGAACGACGTGCGGGCCGTCCAGCTGGCCAAGGCAGCGCTGCGGGCCGGAATCGATCTGCTGCGCGAGCACGCGGGCATCGACGAGGTGTCCGACGTCCGCCTGGCGGGAGCGTTCGGGGCCCACATTGACCCGGTGCGGGCCATGGTGCTGGGCCTGGTCCCCGACACGCCTGCCGGCGGCGTGCGGTCCGCCGGGAACGCATCGGGCGTGGGGGCAGTGCGGATGCTGCTGTCGGGCGAGCAGCGCCGCGAGATCGAACGGCTGGTGCGGTCGATCATCAAGATCGAGACGGCCACAGAGCCCCGCTTCCAGGAGCTGTTCGTAGCCGCCATGGCGCTTCCCCACGACACCGACCCCACCCCTCACCTGGCCTCGGTGATCGACCTGCCCGAGGCTCCTGCGGCGAGCCACGCCCAGCGAAGGCGTCGGCACCGCAAACCCCGGCCCTCGGCATGAGGCACGCACGCCGCGGGCCGCCCGCAGCGCGATATATCGCGAGAACATGTCATACAGTCAAGAAGGCGCAACGACCTAGGACTAGGACACCATGAGCGAAGAAACCATGAGCGAGACCCGAGGGCGCCGAGGCGGAGGACGAGCCGGCCGGCGGGCCGCTAGGGCCGCATCAGTGGAGACGGCGCCGTACCTGGTCCGCCGGGTGCCGCCGGTGGACATACTCGACGTCGAGGGCTTGGAGCAGATCGAGCGCAACGCCGAGACAATCCTGTCGGAGGTCGGCGTCGCCTTCCAGGACTTCCCAGAAGCCTTGGAGCTCTGGCGCGCCGCTGGCGCGGACATCGACGGGGAGCTGGTGAGATTCCCGCCCGGCCTGTGCCGCCAGATCGTGCAGGACAACGCCCCCGCCGTCTACACCCAGCACGCCCGCAACCCGGACCGGAACGTCCAGGTGGGCGGCGACGCCACCGTGTTCGCTCCCAACTACGGCTCGCCGTTCGTCATGGACCTGGACCGGGGCCGCCGCTACGCCACGCTGGAGGACTTCTGCAACGTGGTGAAGCTCGCCTACGTGCTGCCGCAACTGCACCACAGCGGGGGCACGGTGTGCGAGCCGGTGGACGTGCCGGTGAAC
>JAKZWH010000293.1:0-5465 GCA_047515615.1 Acidimicrobiales bacterium
GAGCCCAACCGCTACTACGAGGTCAAGTACCGCTCGCCCGACGGTCTGGTGTTCGATCTCACCACGTCGGGCTGGATCGGGGCGCTGCGAGACCCCGAGGGAACCGATGCGCAAGAAGACGCCGTAGCGGAGCCCAACCCGGCAGACTCCGGTGGCCTCGGCTGACGACCGGGTGCTGATCGCTGGCGCCGGACCGGTGGGTCTGGTGCTGGCGCTGTCCCTGGCCGGGCGCGGCCACCGGGTGCTGGTGGTCGAGAAGCTCGTGGACCTGCTCGGTCAGGTCCGCCGGGCCGGAACCATCCACGCGGCCACCCTGGAGATGCTCGACGACATCGGCCTCTACGACCGGCTGGAGCCGCGCGGGCTTGTGGCCCCCCTCGTGCATTACTGGGACCGCGGCGATCCCGAGCCCATCGCGGTGTTCGACCACGGCGTGCTGGCCGGCGACACCCGCTTCCCTCACGCATTGCAGTGCGACCGCCTCAAGCTGGTGGAGGAGGCGCTCAAGATGGCCTCCGGCAACGACCTGATCGAGATCCGCACCGGCACCGAGCTCGTCGGCTTCCGCCAGACCTCCGATTCGGTGACCGCGGCGGTCGAGACCGCCGACGGCGAGCGGGAGGAACTGCGAGGCACCCACCTGGTGGGCTGCGAGGGCGCCCACAGCGTGGTGCGCAAGCAGCTCGGCATCGATTTCGAGGGCTTCGCCTTCCCCGACCGCACCATGACGCTGAGCGTGCTGTTCGACTTCGACTCGATCCTGCCCTACGGCTATCGCAACTACATTCTCGATCCGATCGAGTGGGCCAACCTCTTCAGATGGACGGACCTGTGGAGGGTGGTGCTGCCCGCCGACGTCGACGCCGACCCCGATGCGCTCCTCGACGACGACGCCATAGAGGCCGGGCTGCAGAGGTTCCATCCCGCCGGCAGGCCCTACGAGGTGGTGTCGAAGTCGCTCTATACCGTTCATCAGCGTGTGGCCGAGACCTTCCGGGTGGGGCGGGTGCTGCTGGCCGGCGACGCGGCCCACGTCAACAGCCCCATCGGCGCCATGGGCATGAACAGCGGCATCCACGACGCCGTGAACCTGGCTGCCAAGCTGTCGTCGGTGCGGCGGGGCGACGCCAGCGACGAGCTGCTCGACCGCTATGTCCGCCAGCGCCGCCATGTGGCCGTGACCCATGTGCAGGCCATCACCATCCGAAACAAGAAGCTGATGGCCGAGGCCGACCCGGAGGTGCGGCGCCGCAACCGCGACGAGCTGAGCCGGGCCGCCGACGATCCCGCCCTGGCCCGAGAGTTCCTGCTCCGGGCGTCGCTCATTTCCAGCGTCCGCGAAGCTGCGGAGATCGGTTGATGGCAGAACGCCGTTGCCGGGCGCGCCGCGGCCCTTGTGCTTCTGGCAAGCCGGAGCCGATCTCGTGACTGTGGGCGAGATCGAGGCCAGGCTGGCTGCGCTGGGGTTGACGCTGCCCGAGCCCCGGCAGTTCCCCAGCGCAAACCGCCAGGGCTGCGTGCGGGTCGGCGACGTGATGTTCGTGTCGGGCCATGGTCCCCACCATCCGGGCATGGACATCGTGCGCCGGGGCAAGCTCGGCGCCGGTCTGAGTGTCGAGCAGGGCTACGAGGCGGCCAAGGCCTGCGGGCTGTCCATCCTGGCCACCCTGCGGGCCGAGCTGGGCGACCTCGATCGCATCCAGAGGGTTGTGCGGTTGCTGGGCATGGTGAACTGCACCCCGGAGTTCGAGCAGATGCCCAAGGTTGTCGACGGCGCCTCGGATCTGTTCTTCGAGCTGTTCGGCCCCGAGCACGGCTGCCACGCCCGGGCCGCGGTGGGCATGGCCAGCCTGCCGCGCCAGCAGCCGGTCGAGATCAGCGGCGAGTTCGAAGTGTCGTGACCGCACCGTCCAAGAAGGAGCACCAAGTTCGATGACAACGCTCGTGACCGGGATCGGACTGGTGGGCACCTCTTTCGCCCGTTGCGCCTTGCAGCGGGGCGAGCCGGTCGTCTTCCTCGACCTGAACGCCCGCCCCAAGTACCTCCATGAGCGCCTCGGACCGGTGGCGGCCGACATTCCCACGGTGGTGGCTGATGTGCGCGACCTGTCAGCTCTTGTCGGGGCTATGCGGGACCACAAGGTGGAGACGGTCGTGCACACCGCCGGACTCATCGGTGACAGCGTGTCGCGACCGCTCTATACGGGGCTCGAGGTCAACGTCATGGGCACGATCAAGGTCTTGGAGGCGGTGCGGCTCACCCGGGTGCGCCGGCTGGTTCACATCAGCAGCTTCGGGGTGTACGACCGCCGCCGGGCCCGGGGTGCGCCCATCACCGAGGACGCCCCCCGTGGGCCGGGACGGGCCTACGGCAACTCCAAGGTCATGAAGGAGCTGGCCGCGGAGAGCTATCAGAAGGAGTTCGGCTTCGAGTTGGCCATCCTGCGTCCTGCCAACGCCTACGGATACGGGCATTTCGCCGGCGGCTCCGGCGGATCCAAGATCCAGAAGCTGCTGCAGGCCGGCATCAACGGCCAGACCGCATTCGTCAAGCAGGAACAGACCATGGACTTCGAGTACGTGTACGACCTCGACATGGGTCGGGCGGTGGACCTCGCGGCCACTAAGGCCCTTCCCGAACAGGCGGTATTCAATGTCGGCACCGGCACGATCGCCTCATTCGACGACCTGGTGGCTGCAGCCCGCCGGATCTTCGGCGACCTGAAGGTGCAGGTGATTCCGGGCCGCCCGCCGGCGGTGTCGGCCAGCGACCCGCTCGATTTGTCGCACACTGAGGCTGAGCTGGGCTGGAAGCCCACCTTCGACATAGAAGCCGGATTCAGCCACTACGCCTACGAGCTCAGGCAGCTGGTGACGTGAGCCCCCTGAACGGGACCGAACAGCTGGGGAGGCTGAGCAAATGATCGACCTGCTGGTGCGCAACGCCGACTGGCTCATAACCATGGACCCCGAGCGCCGCATGGTGCGCGACGGCGCGGTGGCCGTGGACGGCGGCGAGATCAAGGCGGTGGGACGGACCGCCGACCTGGAGGCGGCCGGCTACCGCGAGGCAGTCCGAACCATCGACGGCCGCGCCCGGCTGATCACCCCCGGCTTCATCGACAACCACCAGCATCTGGCCCCCTTCTTCGTGCGGGGCCTGGGCGACGACGTTCCCCTCAAGGTGTTCCTGCACGACCGCTGTTACCCGATGGAGGCCGGCGTCACCGACGAGGAGGCCTACCTGGCGGCCATGTGCGCGCTGCTGGAGTCGGTCCGCCACGGCACCACCACAGTGTGCGACCCGGGCTCGCAGAGTCCCGAGAACTCGGCGCGGGCCACCGACGAGATCGGCTGCCGGGCCGCTCTGGCCCGCTCGCTCACCGACATGGCCGGCGGCCGCTCCATGCCGGGCACCTTCGACTCCACCACCGACGACGCCATCGCCTCCGGGCTGGCCTTCGTGGAGTCGCATGCGGGCGCGGCAGGCGGCCGGGTCCGGCCCTGGTTCTCGCTGCGCACCGAGCGCATGGTGTCGGACCGCCTGTGCCGCGCCATTGCCGAGCTGGCCGCCGAGCACGGCACCGGCATCGTGTCGCACATGATCTCCAACCGCGACTCCGTCGAGCACCACCAGCGGGTGTTCGACGGTGAGCGCCCCATCGCCCGCTACGAGCGCAACGGCGTGCTGGCTCCCAACGTGCAGCTCGTTCACTGCCACTTCCTCACCGACGACGAGTGCGACCTGCTGGCCGAGCGCGACGTGAAGGTGTCGATGTGCCCCACCGCCAGCGTGGTGTTCGGCTGGGGCGGACTGCGGCGGGCCACCCACCTCAAACTGCTGGAGCGGGGCGTGACCGTGGGGGTGGGTACTGACATCGGCGCCTGCTCGCACACCACCGACATCCTGCGCATCGCCCAGTACTTCCGGGTGTACCGCGACATCTTCGAGGACGCCTCGCTGATGCCGGCGGAGACGATCCTCGAGCACCTCACCATCGACGGCGCCCGCTCGGTGCTGTGGGACGACGAGATCGGCTCCCTGGAGGCGGGCAAGCGGGCCGATTTCCTGCTGTTCGATCTCGACCGGCCCGAGTGGGTGCCGCTGCACAACCCGCTGTCGAACCTCTGCCACGGCGTGAGCGGAGACTCGGTTGACACCGTGGTGATCGACGGCAAGGTGATCGTGGAGGCCGGCGAGTTCGTGAACCTCGACGCCCGCGCCATCATGGCCCGGGGCCGTGAGGCGGCCGCGGCCGCAGCCGAGCGCACCGGCCTCGCCAAGTTCGCGGCCCCCCGCTGGCCCGTGGTCTGAGCGGAGTTCTCGCGAACTCCTCAACGGAGCAAGCAACCCTTGCCCCGTCCCGTCCCCCACTGGCGCCGAGGCCTTCCCCCAGGGTCTCGGCGCCGGCGCGGGGCGGCCGAGGCACAATCTCCCAGCCGGTCGCCGGCTGTATACCGTGCGGGGCGATTCGGATGGCAAACTTGTCGCTGTGAGGATTTGTGTTGTCGGTGCCGGCGCCATTGGCGGGATGCTGGCCGTCCGTCTCGCAGCGGACGGGCACGACGTGAGCGTCATCGCCCGGGGCGAGCACCTGGATGCGATCAGGCAGGACGGGCTGAGGCTGGTGGAGCTCGACGGCTCCACCACGGTGGCGGCCGGGATCGAGGCTTCGGACGACTTCGGGGCGCTGGGAACGCACGACACGGTGATCCTGGCCCTCAAGGCCCACCAGATCGCGGCGGTGGCCCACCAGCTGGAGCGGCTGTGCGATGACGACACCATGGTCGTGCCGGTGCAGAACGGCATCGGCTGGTGGTACTTCGAGCGTCACGGAGGACCCCACGACGGACGGCGGCTGGCGAAGCTGGATCCCGACGGCGTGATCGCGGCGGCGGTGCCGTCGGAGCGGGTCGTGGCTTGCATCGCCTACCCGGCCGCGGAGAAGACCGCGCCCGGCGTGATCACCCATTTCGACGGCGACCGGTTCCCGGTGGGAGAACCGGACGGGACCAAGTCCGAGAGGGCGAGGGCGCTGGCCGACGCTCTCTCCGCGGCCGGGTTCAAGTCGAGAGTGCTCGCCGACATCCGCTCCCACCTGTGGGTCAAGGCGTGGGGCAATCTGGCCTTCAACCCCATCAGTGCCCTGACCGGGGCGACGCTGGGGGAGATCTGCCGGACGCCGGCCACCCGGGCTCTGGCCGCGCAGATGATGACCGAGGCCAGCCGCATCGCTGAGGCCCTCGGGGTGAGCATCCGCATCAGCGTGGAGCGCCGCATCGCCGGGGCTGAGGCCGTCGGCGAGCACAAGACGTCGATGCTGCAGGACGCCGAGGCCGGCCGCCCGTTGGAGCTCGACCCGCTGGTCGGCGTGTTCGTCGAGCTCGGCGAGCTGACCGGCGTGCCCACCCCCGCCATCAGCTCCGTCTACGGCCTGGCCTCCCTGCTCAACCACCGCCTGACG
>JAKZWH010000294.1:0-12658 GCA_047515615.1 Acidimicrobiales bacterium
CGGCCACGCGGGCGTCGCGGATCACCTCGGCGGTGAGGCGCCGGCCCACCGACTCGAGGTAGTTCACGTCGTCGGTGACGTTCTGGATCTTCATCACGTCGAGCTCGAGGCCCAGGGTCTTGATGTCGTCGTCGGCCTCATTGATGAGCTGCTGACTGAACTTGAGGCGGTCCTCGTTAACCTCCTCGGGCGACAGCGTGGCCAGCACACCACGGAGGTTGGCCTCGAGGGTCTCCTTGGCGATCTGGCCGATCTGAACACTTCCGACCTGCAGGAACCGCTCGCAGGCGTTCTCCAGCAGGCCCTCGGCGCTCGACACCTTCACGTTGGCGATGCCCTGCACATTCAGCGGGATGGCGCCTTTTGAGTAGGCGTTCTGAACCGACACGTCCAGTGGAATGGTGTTGAGGTCCATCCAGGCGACCTTCTCGATGAGCGGAATCCGCAGGGTGCGGCCGCCCTTGAGGATGCGATAGCCCACCCTCCGCCCGTCGGAGAGGACCCGCTTGCGGCCCGAGATGACCGCCACCCGGTTGGGGGGACAGATCACGATCAGCGACTTGACGATGAGGATGACGAAAAACACGGCCAGCGCCAGAGCGATACCGGATACTACTGCTGAAGACATTGCGCCTTCCCTTCTACGCGTCCTGACGCGTCTTGTAAGTCCGCTGCCCCAGCGAGCGTACCAGCCCCCTCGGACCCGCAACCAGGGCTGTTGAGGGATCCAGCAAAACTGCAATGGTCTCAGACCGGCCACGGCTTGTGCACCTGTTCCGCAGGCCCGGCTCGACACGACTCAGAAGGGGGTCACATGAGAGCACTAACCAAACAGCAACGGGGCGCTGTCTACCTTGTGATCGCGGCGGTGTTGACAGGGGTCGGACGGTTGATCGAACCCGGAGTCTTCGTCGCCAGCGGCACCAAATGGTACGACCTCGTCGAGGTGAGGGCCGCCATGGCGGACAATGCGGCGCTGGAGCATGTCTCGTCGTTGCTGTACGCGTTCGGACTCCTCTGGCTCATCGGCGGTCTGTTGACGCTCAGGGTTCATGTCAAAGACGAAGGCGTGGCGGGAACCGCGGTTCGCAGCGGTGCCCTGTTCGCCGGAATGGCCCTCTTCATCATGGCTCTGATCGAGGGGCTCGACCACATGGCGCTGAGAGTGGTGCAGGATGGAATCGGCGCCGGCGCTGACACGGACCAGGTCGCACTGGCTCTTCTGTCTACGAAGCTCGGGATCACCTTCTTCGTTTGGCCCATCTTCTATGCTGGCATAGCCATGGCCGCCTTCGGGATGGCGCGACTGCTGACCGCCAGCGGGTACCGGGCCATATCGAGCATCACCGCGCTGTTGGCTGCAATCACCGCTGTGCTCATCGTGTTGGTCGAACACCTCGAGGCGAACAACTTCTGGCAGGCCGTCGGCGTGATCATGGGGGTAGTGCTCCTGATCTGGTTGCTGGCGACTGCCCACGCGATGTACAAGGAGAAGATCCCCTCCGCCACGGCCTAGGGACCGGCGGCAACCGGAACCAGCATCGAACGTGGCGCCACCGCGCCAGCCTGACGGGCTGCGCTTGCGGGGCGGTCGCAACGTCCAGCCTCCCGGTCGCCAGCCGCGCCCACGAAGGAAGGTGACGTGCTGGCGCTGAGGCTTCGCTGGGCGCTGCGGGACGCGAGGGCCCGGTGGATCCAGTTCACCGGCATCGCCCTGATGATCGCTGTCGGCGTCGGAATGTCCGCGGCCCTCACCAGCATCACCGAGTGGCGTCGCACCTCGATAGACGCGGGCCTCGAGTCCACCAACATGTACGACATACGGGCCCTCGTGAGCGGGGACGGCGTCGTACCCCAGGGCGGCCTGTTGGAGGGCTTCAAAGACATGTTCGCGACGTCCCAGGACACGCTGGAACAGATGTCGGGGGTGATCCTGCTAGCGGAGCTCGCCGGGCTGGGCCTGGCCCTGCTGATCGCCTTCAACACCGCCAACCTCAATGCCGAGGAGCGGGCCCGTGAACACGCAACGATGTTCGCCTACGGCGTGCCCTTGCGCCGGGTGGTCGCCAACCTGTCGGCCGAGGGCCTGCTGCTCGGCCTTCTCGCCATGGTCGCGGGCATCGTCTTCGGATACGCGTTGCTTCAGTGGATGATCACCGAGGTGCTTAGAGGAGCGTTCGCCGAGGTCGGCTTCATCGTGTCCGTCGACCGGGCGCGAGTCGCCATCTCCATGCTCGCAGCCATCGTTGTGATCACCGTGGCTCCGACGTTCACCGCTCGCAAGCTCCGGCGGATGAACATTCCCGCGACGCTGCGGGTGATGGAGTAGACCCCCGGAAGGACGCCTATTCCAGTTCGGGGTCCAAGCGCGTGACGAGCGCGACGCCGCCTTCGATGCGCACGACGATGACCCGGGCACCGGCCTCGATGGCCTGACCGTCGTCGACAGCGTCGATGAGCGCGGCCGTCATCTGGGTGCGGGCCCCGGCCACGGTGAGCACGATCCGGCCGCGCCGCTCGCCGGTGATGGGCAGCGACACCCGGGCGATGCTGCCCTCAATCTCGCGGTCGCTGACCTCGCTGGAAGCCTCGCTGTGGCGCAAGTACGCGAACGCGGCGCTGTTGAGCCCGCCGGCGAGCACCCCGACCACAACAGCCAGCAGCAGCGTGAAGACCCCACCAGTTCCGAGCCACTCCGAGACCAATCCGGTGGCGCCGAAGAAGGTGGCCACGAAAGCCAGGCTGCTCAGCGGGATGACGGCGAAGACCTCGGACAGCCCGTCGACTTCCCCGCCGGCTTCCATCTCGGCGTCGCCACCGCTGAAGACGAACCACAACAGCAGAGGCGCCCCCGCGGCCAGCATGAAGGCGTACAGCCAGGTCATGCTCCGGCCCCCGAGCCGGCTGAGCCAATGCCTGGCCCGCAACTGCCGGCTGGCGCGGGCATCGAGGTGAACATGGGCCAAAGCTAGTATCCCGACCGTGCCTATCGCGCCGAGAACACCGGTTCCGCAGACTGCGCTGCGCGATCGCCCCTGCTTTATCGAGGAATCGGGGACATTCCATGAGCTTCAGTGACGCCTTCTTCGCGGTGCGTGACGAGGTCCGCAACTGGGGGCGGTGGGGTGACGACGACCGCCTCGGCACGCTCAACCTGATCACCGACGACGCGGTGGCCCACGCCGCGTCGCTGGTTCGCACCGGACGGCGGGTGTCGTGCGCCCTCGGCCTGCATCACACCAACGGGGTGCAGATCGGTCAGATGCACGGGAGGATCAACCCGCTGCACGCCATGGTCAAGATTCACAGCCCCGACCTGGGCGACGCCGACGGCAGGGGCATGGTGCCCCACTTCTCCGACGACATCGTCACCATGCCCCTGCAGGCCGCCACCCACTGGGACGGCCTGTCCCACGTGAGCTACGACAACACCCTCTACAACGGCGTGCCCATCGAGTCGATCAACGCGATGGGCGGCGCCACGGTGCTCGGCATTGAGAACGTCCGCCACCTCACGGGCAGGGGCGTGCTGCTCGATGTGTGCGCGGCCAAGGGACTCGAGCGGCTCGCTAGCGACCACGAGGTGACCGGCGACGACCTCGACGAGGCTGCCGAGCACGGGCGGGTGGCCATGCGCCCCGGCGACATCGTCCTTCTGCGCACCGGGCGGATGCAGGTCTTCCGGGAGATGGGGGCGATGCCGTATGTGACCGGGCCCGACGCCGACGGCACCAGTCCCGGCCCCGGCTTCGACGCGGTGCGGTGGTTCTGGCGCCACGACGTGGCCGCGGTGGCCGACGACACCTACATCTTCGAGGTGTTCCCCGGGCCGAGTTGGGACGACGCGCTGGGCGTGCACTGCCTGCACGTGGTGGACATGGGCATGACCCAGGGTCAGAACTGGGACTTGGAGGCTCTGGCGGCGGCCTGCGCTGACGAGGGCCGTTACGAGTTCCTGCTGCAGGCCAACCCGGAGCCCTTCGTCGGAGGCTGCGGCTCTCCCGTCAACCCGGTGGCCGTGCTGTGACCGCCAGCTCCAAGTGCGCCGATCCGGTCGCTTTGAACCTGTGGCACCCCGTCGGCGCCGTCGTCGAGCTGGCTCCCGGCTCCGTCCACGAGACACAACTGCTCGAAGAGCCCGTCTCGTACGGGGTCAGCGCAGGCGGCGAAGTCCATGCCTGGAGATCGGTCGCGGCGTTGCCCGCAGGCTCGCGATTCGTTCCCGCGGACATCGACGAGCCCCTGCCGACGACCAACCGCTACGGCTACATATGGACGAGCCTGGGTTCTCCGGAGGCCGAGCTCTTCGACCTGCCGGAGTTCGGCGAGCCCGACCGCCACAACGTGTGGGCCGGCAGCATCGGGGTGCACACGTCGGCGCCGAGGGCGGTGGAGAACTTCCTCGACATGGGCCACTTCCCCTATGTCCACTCCGGCTACCTGGGCATCGAGCCCCTCACCGAGGTCAAGGAGTACGACGTCGACCTGGTCGACGGCGGGCGGGAGATAGTCGCCACCCGCTGCGAGTTCTTCCAGCCGCTGGGGGCGCTCAACGCCGAGGGCGGGATGCTCATGGGGTACGTGTACCGGGTGCCTCACCCCTACTGCGCCATCCTCTTCAAGTCGAGCCCCATCGACGAGTCCCGCATGGATGCCATCACCATCTTCTGCCAGCCCGTGGACGAGGAGACCACGCGGGCCCACATGCTGTTGTCGATGCTCGACGACGAGAACGACGACCGGCTGCTCAAGCGCTTCCAGTTGCTGATCTTCGGCCAGGACAAGCCCATACTCGAGAATCAGCGGCCAAAGCGCCTGCCGCTGGGATCGCGGATCGAGACGCCCGTGCGCTCTGACAAGACTTCGATCACCTACCGCCGCTGGCTGTCTGACATGGGTTTGACCTACGGCGTCATCCCGGCTGAGACGTGATGATGGACCAGGACCGGCCGGCGGACGGCCGCGGCTCGGGCCGGTCCGGCACGGGCCCGCTGGTCGCGATGCGCGGCATCACCAAGCGGTTCGGGTCCCTCACCGCAGTAGACGGCGCCAACTTCGACCTGTGCTCCGGCGAGATCCACGCCCTATTGGGGGAGAACGGTGCGGGCAAGACGACGCTGATGAACCTGCTCTACGGACTGGAGCGCCCCGACGAGGGGACCATTGAGATCGACGGCGAGCCGGTGCACCTCCGATCCGCGCACGATGCCATCAAGGCCGGCATCGGCATGGTCCATCAACACTTCCAGCTCGTACCGCGGCTGTCAGTGGCAGAGAACGTGATCTTGGGCGCCAGCGAGGGCCGCCGGATCAGGCTTCCCGACCTGGCCGAGGTGGCCTCCTCCATCGAGGACCTAGGCGAGCGCTACGGGCTGCCAGTCTCGGCAGCCTCGCTGGTCGGCGACCTCTCGGTGGGAGAGCAGCAGCGGGTGGAGATTCTCCGAGCGCTGTATCGGGGCGCGAGGATCCTGATCCTCGACGAGCCGACGGCCACGCTGTCACCGGTGGAGATAGACCATCTGATCGAGCAGTTGCAGGCCATGGCGTCTGCTGGCACCGCCATCGTGATGATCACGCACCACCTCGACGAGGTGATGACCGCGGCCGATCGGATAACCGTTCTGCGGGCCGGAGCCAACGTGGCCACGCTGCCCGCCGAGGTGACCAGCCCGCTGGAGCTGGCCCGGCTGATGGTGGGCCGGGAAGTGACGATGCTCAGCGAGGTCGGAGAGGTCGAGGAAGCCGATGCGAGGGCCGCCTCGGCCTCGGCGGGTCCGGCCGTGCTGACGCTCGAGGATCTGTCATCGACATCGGTGGCCGGAACCGGCGGAGAGCACGCCAGGGACTTCGTCGACGTGAGCCTGGAGGTGCGAGCCTGCGAGATCGTGACCATCGCGGGTGTCGAGGGCAACGGCCAGGCCGAACTGGAGGCGGTCCTGTGCGGGCTGAGCCAGCCGGCCTCGGGACGGATACGCCTCGGCCAAGCCGACGTCACCGATGCGACTCCCCGGCAACTGCTGGACGCCGGTGTGGGCATCATCCCGTCCGATCGCTACCGCCGCGGTCTGATCCGCGGGCTGTCGGTGGCCGAGAACCTCGTTTACGACCGCATCGACAGGGCCCCGTACGGCCGCCGGCTCTGGATCGACCCCAGGGCGGTGGCCGCTCGGGGCGCCGACCTGGTGAGACGGTTCTCCATCGCGGTGCGAAGCCCGTCGGCCGCGGCCTCCACTCTGTCGGGGGGGAATGCGCAGAAGGTCGTGCTGGCCCGCGCCCTCAGCACCGACCTGCAGCTCCTGATCGCCGCTCAGCCCACCAGAGGGCTCGACGTCGGGGCCATCGAATTCGTGTGGAACCAGATCAGGGACCAACGCGATGCGGGGGTCGCGGTGCTATTGATAACCACGGACCTCAACGAGGTCACGGCCCTGTCCGACCGGTGTTTCGTGATCTACCGAGGCCGGCTCGTCGAGACTCCACTGGACAGGGAGGCGATCGGCATGGCGATGGGCGGAGCGGGCAGCCGAGCCGAGAGGGCTGCGACGCGGTGACCGCTCAAGTCAACCCCGTGGATCCCTTGGACCAGCCGGACCGCGAGCACGACGCGGCCAGCACCGTCGCGCGCTGGAGTTCCCGACTCAGCTCCCTGGGACTGTCGGCAGCTGCGGTCGCCACCGCGTTCGTGCTGGGCGGGGTCCTGCTGGCCCTTTCCGGTGCCAACCCCCTCCAGGCCTACGCCGACATGTTCAGCGGCACCTTCGGCTCGCGCTTCGGCTTCAGCCTCGTGCTGGTGGAGACCGCTCCCCTGTTGTTGATCGGGCTCGGCCTGGCCGTGGCGTTCCGGGCTCGGGTGTGGAACATCGGAGCCGAGGGCCAGCTCCTGATGGGGGCCCTGGCCGGCGGCGCCTTCGCCATCCATGCCCCGATCAGCACCCGTGCGGTCATGATCCCGGCCGCATGTCTGGTCGGCGCGGCAGCCGGGGGGGCTTGGGGCTGGGTGGCCGGCTTCCTGCGGGCCCGCTGGAGCGTGAACGAGGTCATCTCCTCGCTGCTGTTGAACTACGTGGCTCTGCGGACCCTCGAGTACACCATCCGCAAGCCTCTGCGAGACCCAGTCGGCTTCCAGCCGGTGTCGGCGACGCTTCCCGACGCGGCCCGCCTGCCCGACGTGCCGGGTTTTCGAGTCCACATCGGGCTGCTGATCGGGCTGGGGCTGATCCCGGTCGTGGCCTACGTCATGAGGCGGACCCCGTTCGGGTTCCACACTCGGATGATGGGGCTGAACCGCGACGCCACCGAGGCCGCCGGGGTGCGGACCGGACGGCTCATCACCGCGGTGATGGTCGTCTCGGGAGCATTCGCCGGGATGGCCGGGATCCTGCAGGTGATGGGGCCGGAGTCGAGGCTGACCGGCAACATCTCTCCGGGCTTCGGATTCACCGCCATAATCGTCGCCCTCGTCGCCCGCATGCGCCCCGTCGGGGTGCTGGTGGCCGCGGTGCTGATCGGGGCGCTAACCCTCGGGGGCGACGTGATCCAGCGCACCCAACAGGTGCCCCGGGTGTTGACCATCGTGATCCAGGCCCTGTTCGTGCTCTTGATCCTGGTGGCCGACAAAGTGGGAAGGAGGAGCCGATGAGCGGGGCTCTCAGATCGGTCGGGAGCTCGGCGTGAACTGGGGTGCAGTCTTCGGCGCGGCGGCCATCATCCCCCTGCTCAACGCCTCGATCCGGCTGGCCGTACCCACCGGGCTGGCCGCGGTGGGCGAGTCGCTGTGCCAGAGGGCGGGGGTGCTGAATCTGAGCCTGGAGGGGATGATGCTCTCGGGCGCCTACGCGGCATTTCTGGCCACGCACTACAGCGGCGAGCCCTGGTTGGGGGTCGCAGGCGGGATCGGCGGCGGCGTGTTCATCGGAATGCTGATGGCGCTGTTCAGCGTGAGGCTGAAGACCGAGCAAGTGATCAACGGCATCGCCTTGGTTCTGCTGGCGCAGGGGCTCACCAGCTTCTTGCATGTGCGGCTGTTCGGGGTGACCTCGCCTGAACGCTTCGATCCCATGCAGAAGCTGGAGATTCCCGTACTCGGCGCCATTCCCGGGCTGGGAAGCGTTGTCTTCGACCAGAGCCCGCTGGTGTACGTCGCGGTCGCCCTCATCATCAGCGTGTCGTGGATACTGCACCGGACCCGGTTCGGGCTGGCGGTGCGGGCCGCGGGCGACCGGCCCGGAGCGGCCGACGCCGCTGGCATAAACGTCGACCGCATCAGGTCGGCCGCCATCCTCGCCTCGGGAGCCATGGCCGGCCTGGGCGGGGCGGTGCTGGTGGTCGGCCAACTGGGTCTGTTCACCCAGAACGTGACCGCAGGCCGGGGCTGGGTGGCCATCGCCCTGGTGATCTTCGGTCGCTGGAGCCCGCTGCGGGTCGCGGCCGGTGCCTTCCTGTTCGGGTTCACCGACGCGCTCCAGCTGAGGATCCAGTCCGCCAGCGGCGGCATTGAGAGCAACGTCCCGTTCGAGTTCTTCCAGGCTCTGCCCTATCTGGTGACGATCGTGGTGGTGGTAGTGGCCACGGCGCGGGCCCGCACCGACGCCCAGCCCGAGTCGTTGGGAGTCCCCTACATCAAGGGTGCGAGGTCTTCCTAGCCGGATAACGGCCCTGCGGCCCGGCCGGATATTATGCCGCCACGGTATACCGAGCCCCTGGAGGCAGATTCCCCATGACCACGCGACGCGTCCTTGCCCTGTTGGCCGTGTTCGTCCTGCTCGCCGCGGCCTGCGGCGACGACGAGGCGTCCACCGAGGAGACTGCGCCCGAGCCCGCGCCCACGACGGCCCCCGCGGCCGAGGAACCCGAGCCCGCCGCCGAGGAGCCCGAGCCCGCCGCTGAGGAACCCGAAGCCATGGCGGACGAGAAGGTGAGCGTGGCCATCCTGCTGCCCTGCGCCCTCAATGACCTGTCCTGGTGCCAGGCCGCCTACGAGGGCGTCAAGCTGCTCGAATCCGAGGGCCTGATCGACCTGCAGTACGTGGACGACGCCCCCTTCGACGCCCAGGGCGCGACGCGGGTGATGAGCGGATTCGCCGAGGAGGGCGTGCAGCTCGTGATCGGCCACTCCTTCGACTACGGAGCGCCCATCCATGAGATGGCGCCGGACTATCCCGACGTCAAGTTCGCCTGGCAGGGATCCTGCGGCGGCTTCTGCGGCGTGGACGGCCCCAACATCACCGACTATTTCATGCCGATGCACGAGCCCGCGTACCTCTCGGGCATCCTCGCGGGCGGCATCACGGAGTCGGGCGTGATCGGCGCCAACGCGGGCTACGACATTCCCGTGTGCCGTGCCACCGTCGAGGCGTTCCTGCTCGGCGTGCAGGAAGTGCGACCCGACGCCACGCGCCTCGACGCGTTCCTGGGCTCCTGGGTGGACGCCGCGCTGGCAAAGGAGGCCACCGCGGCCCAGGCGGAGCAGGGCGCGGACGTGTTCGTGGCCTGCGGCAACGCCGGATCGTTCGGCATGATCCAACAGGCCCGCGAGCTAGGGCTGTCAGCCTTCGGCTACGTGTACGACGAGTCGGCCCTGGCCCCCGACAACGTGGTGGCGTCCATGGCCTGGCAGATCGGCGAGACCTACCGCCAGATGGTGGAGGACATCAAAGCCGGCAACTTCCAGCCCACCTACGACTTGCTGATGAGCGACGGTGGCTTTGAGGTTCAGGTCAACCCCGACTACAGCGCAGCCTCCATCTCCGCCGAGGCGATGGATCTCTTCGCGACCCGTCAGCAGGAAGTGGTCGACGGCACCTTCCAGGTCCCGTTCATAGCTGCCGCCGAGGGCTGATCCGCGGCGGGCGGGCCCGTGCTCGAGCCCTCACCCGCCAGGCGCCGCCGCCGGCTCGACCAGCCGCCGGCTCAACCCGACGGTCAACCGCCTGGCGGGGACCAGGGAGTCGAGGTAGGCGCCCAGATGCGAGACTAGATCCCGTGCGTCGTCCCCGGCGCCGTGGATAAAGCTCGACTTGCGCCGGCGCAGGAAGTTGAGCCCGATCACGTACAGGCCGGGAAACTCGGTGACGATTCCGCCGTCATGGCGGATCTGGCCCTTGTGGTTCAGCACCGGCATGTCGAGCCAGGAGTAATCGGGCCTAAACCCTGTGGCCCAGATGATGGTTCGGATCTCCCCCCGGGCCAGATCCAGCCTCAACGGCGGCGACATCTCCACCCTGGTGGGCGGGAGGCGCTCCGGCGGTCCCAGGTCGCCGAGGCGACGCTCCGTGGCCATTTCATCGAAGGTGTCCAGGAGCCGGCCCAGCTTGAGGTCGGCCAGCTCGCACTTGTTGGCCAGCGATCCCGACAGCAGCGCCTCACCATCGCGCAGAGCCGAGAGCCGACCCACCAGCCGCACCCCCTGGTCGGTGAGGGCGTTGAGATCGAGCGTGGCCCGTTCGGGGGTCCCCACCAGCTGCGGCGACGGCGTGCGACGCACCCGCGTTATGTCGTCGACCTCGTCGTAGCGCTCGTCGAGCAGGCCCGAGCGCTCCATCCACCAGAAGATGTCGCGGCCCCGGTACAGGCGAGGCATGCGTACATGTTCACCGACGGCCAGGGTGACGGGACGGCCGCAGCGATGCAACTCGTCGGCGATCTGCACGCCCGTGGCCGAGGCGCCCACCACCAGCACCCCGCCGGGGGCCAGCGCGTCCGGGTTGCGGTACTCGAAGGCGCTCAAGGCAGCGACCGGCGGGGGCAGCGCACCGCCCAGCGGCGGCACCTTGGGCACGTTTAGTCCGCCGGTCGCAAGCACCACGGTTTCGCATTCCCAGGGGCCGTGGTCGGTGTCGACCAGGTAGCCGGCCCCACCGGATCGCACCGACGTGACAGTGGTGCGGGTCAACACCGGAGCGTCGAGGAGCCGTGCGTAGCCCGACATGAACTCGATCACCTCCGGCATGGACATATAGCCGTCGGGATCGTTGCCGCGGTAGGAGAGTCCCGGCAGCCGGCTCTGCCAGTTGGGCGTGAGCAGCCGCAGCGAATCCCAGCGCTGGGTGCGCCACGAGTTGGCCACCTCGCCGCGCTCGATTACGACATGGTCGATCGAGCACCCGGTGAGCAGCCGGCTCACCGCCAAGCCGGAGTGCCCGGCCCCAATGACGACGGCCGTCGTCCTCATGAGCCCGCCAGCTGTGAGTGCGTCAGTTGACCGTGACGGTCACATTGGTCGGATTGGTCATGATGTCGTAGACGGCCGACCGCTTCTGCGACTGGGCCACCAAGGCTCGGATCTCGTCCGGGGTGGCGTCCGCGTCGATGTCGTAGGAGACCTTGACGCCGTTGAAACCGTTGCGGACATCGGCGTCACCGCCAAGGATGCCCAGGATGTCCATGTTGCCCTCGAGAGTCGCCTTCACCGATCGGAGCTGGATGTCACGATTCTGGGCCACCGCAGCCACCCCGGCGGTCAGGCAGCTGACCAAGCCCACGAGGACCAACTCGACCGGCGTGGCCGCGTTGTCTTCAGCCGCGAACACCGCGGGGTGATCGGCCTCGAAGGTGAAAACCGAGCGGTGATCGTGCTCGGCCCCGAGCCCGAAGTAGCTCTCCACCGAGGAGCGGCTGTGGGTGCCGTACAACCATTCGTTGCTGGCTTTCCAGGTGAACTGAGCCGCCTCGGGTGCCTCGCTGAGAGCCTGGCGGGCGTCGAGCAGCGCCTGTACGTTCACGCCGTTGTCGACGGATGCGGTATCTGTGCTGGTTGCCATTGGACGAACGTCTCCCTCCTTCCACCGCTCCGGGGTGAGCGCGTGGTGTCGGGAGAGTTTAGAACCCCGCCAGCCAAAAACCGACCAATTCAGTCAGCTTTTGATTCCGGCACTGAGCTCACCACCCGTGCTGCCGCCACCGGCGCCCGTATACCAGTCGGCGGTTCACGGTCGGCCCGACCGGATGGTTCACACCGCTAGCCGTCGAAGCTGGACAGGTCGATGGGGCCTCGGCCTCGCTTGGTTTCGGACCGCTGGCGCTTCTTGTCGAGGCGACGCCGGCGAGACCGCCCCGACGGGCGGGTCGGCTTCCGCGGTTTGGTGACGGCGACCCCGTCGCGAAGCCGCGCCTGCAGTCGGTCGAGCGCAATGTCGCGGTTGCGAGCCTGCGACCGCGTGTCGTCCACCACCACTCGCAGCTCGGCACCGAACTGGTCGATGAGCCGCTCACGGGCCGCCGGCACTACGTCGCCGGCCGTTGTGAGGTCGAGGACAGCCTCCACCCGCGTGCTCGACCGGTTGGCGTGCTGGCCGCCGGGCCCGCCCGAGGGGTCGAAGCGCCAAGTCACAGCCTCCGCCGGGACGGTCCCGCCAGGGAATGCAAGCAGCCGGTCCATGCCGGCGACCCTACAGTGGGGAAGCAGTGTGACTGTGTGAAGCGGGAGGTGGTGATGAGCGAGCCGCACGACGTGACCGGGACCGCCCGCAGAGACGGGCCGGAGAGCGCTCGCGCCGAGGTTGTCGTGGTGGGGAGCACGAACCTCGACTTGGTGGTGGACGTAGCGACCATCCCGGTGGCGGGCGAGACGGTGCTGGGCGGCGATCTGCGACGCATCCCCGGCGGCAAGGGCGCCAACCAGGCCGTCGCGGCGGCCCGCCTCGGCCGGCGGGTCGCGATG
>JAKZWH010000295.1:0-2716 GCA_047515615.1 Acidimicrobiales bacterium
TGGCTGCTGCGCCTGCCCGGTGTCGGACCGTGGACCGCGGCCCGCACGACCGGCGCCGCCGCGGGCGATCCCGACGCGGTGCCGGTGGGAGACCTGCACGTGCCGGTGCTCGTGACCTACGCCCTAGCCGGCGCCGCCGACGGCGACGACGACTCGATGCTCGAGTTGCTGGAGCCCTACGCCGGCCATCGAGGCCGGGTGGTGCGGCTGATCAAGGCGGCTGGCATCGGTCCGGCGCGTCACCATCCCGCCCCAACCCGCTTCGACATCAGCCGCATCTAGCCCGCTCCGCCGGATCGCCCACCGAGGGCGATGCTCGCTCTTGAGGGCGCTAGCCCCCGAGCGGTGTACACGGCCCGCTATCCGGCGCGGCGCCGGGCCGACTTGTTGGCCTGGCGCGCGGCCTTGGCGGCCCGGTGGGCCAGCGTGCGCTGCACATACGGCGCCACTTCGGGGGTCTTGCAGCCGGTCTGACCGTGATCGACCCTCACCGGGCCGATGCGGGCGGCCGCGGCCATCACCTCGCGGCGCAAGCCAGCGTCGCGGAGAGCTATCACGATGAGCGCGCCGTTCATCTCGTGGCGGACCCGGTTGAGCCGTCTGCCGATCTCGGCCTCGATCTGGCTGACCAGGGCGCGCAACTCCGCCTCGGACCAGATGTCGGGATTCTCGGCGGTGCAGGTGACGATGAACCAACCGGTGGATGCGGTCCACTCGGCGGGACTGTCCCGCCAGGCATCGCTCAGCTCCCGGGCGTGCCGCGTCCGGGCGCACAGCCCGCCGAGGCCCTCGGCCAGGATGTAGTTGTCCACATCGCGCAGCCAGCGGCCGGCCAGCGGCTCATCCAGCGCAGCAGGGTCGGCCACTCGCAGAGCCAGCACCCGAGCGTCGTGGTTGCCGCTGTCCCACAGCTCGACGGCTAGGGCGTGGTTCGTCTTGATCGGCTTGGCGATCCGTCCCAGCTCGGCGTAGCTGACCCCGAACATGGGCTCGGCCGCGCCGTGGCGGGTATAGACCTTGCGGTTCTGGGCGGTCCCAGCCGCCGCCAACTGCGCCATCACTGCGCTGAAGTTGCTGCCCATTGTTCGTTCCTTGCGACTGGTCGGCGCTTGCACTGTCCGTCTAGTTGGCGGAGGCGCTGTTCAACAATCGGAAGCCCAGATAGTCAACACTGTCCGCTGTGTTCGACAGCACCACAACCCCGACCTGCGACTCGGGATCGAAACCGATGAAGGAGCTGTATCCGCCGGTGCCGCCGTTGTGCCACACAATCCGGCCTTCCTTGGAGTCGTGGACTATCCACCCGAGTCCGATCTCCATGCCCAGCATCTGATCCTCTACCCGCGGGGCGTGAGCGTGTTCCATGGCCTCTCGGAGGGGCGACTCGCGCAGACCGAGGTTCGCTTCAAGGAATGTCAGCAGGTCCTTGACGGTAGAGAGCAGGGCTCCCGCACCGGCGTGGACCGCTAGATCCCAGTTCGCGGCGGGCTTGAGCGAACCATCATGCCCGGCAGCCAGACGCTCTCGAAGCGTCGGCGTCAGGGTGGCCGCGGTGTCGGACATCTGCAGCGGCTCGAGGATCCGCTCGTTGACGAGCGTCTCGTAGTCGCGGCCCTGCCCGCGGCCGAGAGAGTGGCCCAGCAGGCCGTAGCCGAGATTCGAGTACTCGACCGTCTCTCCGATGTCGCGGCTCAACTCATGCGCCCCGAGGAACTCGTAGAGGCGTTCGACGGTGTAGTCGGCGTACGGGTTGGTCTCGTCGGCCGGGTCGAGGTTGTCTGGCAGCCGGGGCAGCCCCGAGCTGTGGGTGGCCAACTGTCCCAGGGTGATCTCAGCGCCGCCGCGGGTCGGCATCCGCGCCTCGTCACCGAGCAGGCTCTGCACCGGCGTGTCGAGCTCCAACTCCCCCCGCAGGACGAGATCAGCCAGGAGGGTGGATGTGAAGACCTTGGTGATCGAGCCGATCTCGAAGACTGTGTCGCCGTCAGGCTGTCTCGGGTCGTCGGCCGCCAGCCGCCCATGACCGACGATGAAGCGCTCCTGTTGACTCACGACGCCGGCCACCACGCCGACACTCTTGTGGCGCTCGTCCACCCAATGCGCCAGGAGATCGCCTATCTCCGACTCGCTCAAGGGCTCGGAGTCAGCGCTCGTGCCGCCACAGGCCGCGCACCACAGCGCCAGCCCGACCCCAGCCGCGAGCGCCCTCCTCGTGGCACTCCTCCTCTCAGGCCAGTCCCAGTTCGGAGATGCGGTCAAAGACCCGCTCGGTCTCCGAGCCGATGGTGGTGTTGTCGCCGTGGCCGGTGTGAACGACGGTGTCAGCGGGCAGGGCGAGCAGGCGGTCGCGGATGCTGCGCAGGATGGTGGGCTCGTCGCTGAAGCTGCGGCCGGTGGCGCCGGGACCGCCGCAGAACAGCGTGTCGCCCGACAGCACCCGGCCGTCGGCGGCGTCGTGGAAGCAGCAGCACCCCGGCGAGTGGCCCGGCGTGTGGATCACGCCCAGTTCGTGGCCGCCCGCGGCCAGCACCGAGCCCGGCTCCAGGTCGCGGTCGGGCTCGTCGCTGGGGTGGACCGCGTCCCACAGCATGCGGTCCTCGGGATGCAGCAGCACGGGCGCGTCCACTGCGTCGCGCAGCGCCACCGCCGCGTTGATGTGGTCGTTGTGGCCGTGGGTGCACACGATGGCCACCACCCGGCGCCCCCCGACCGCGGC
>JAKZWH010000296.1:0-21369 GCA_047515615.1 Acidimicrobiales bacterium
AGCCTTGTCGACGCCCAGAAGCATGATCACGAACAGGAACAGGATCACGATGGCCCCGGCGTAGACCACCACCTGCACCGCGGCCAGGAAGTGAGCGTCGTTCAGCACGAACAGCAGGGCCACGCCCACCAGGGTCTGGACCAGGAACAGCGCGGCGTGAACCGGGTTGCGGCTGGCCACCACGCCGACGGCGCCGGCGAGCATCAGGGCCGCGGCGACCACGAACACCGCCTCTGCCATCAGTCCGCCTCCTCGGCCGCTTCGACGGCCGGCTCAACCACGGGACTGCCGTGGGTGTCACGCGGCTCCGGCGGTCGGACTCCGTAGCCGAGCTCGCCCGACCAGGCCACCTCGCCGACGTAGCGGTGGTCCCCCGACGGGGACGTGGCCCGCATCCATCCCGAGGTCAGGGCGTCCTCGCCCTCGCGCCAATCCTCCCAGGGCATCTGCTGGGGGCGGCCGTCATCGTCCACCAGAAGCTCGTCCTTGGTGTAGACGGCGTCGTCGCGGTTGGTGAATGAGAACTCGAACAGCTTCGACTCGGTGATGGCCTGGGTGGGGCAGGCCTCCACGCACAGGTCGCAGTGGATGCAGCGCAGATAGTTGATCTCGTACACGTAGCCGTAGCGCTCGCCCGGCGCGACCGGGTCGTCGGGGTCGTTGTCGGCGCCGCGCACGTAGATGCAGTTGGCCGGGCAAACGCCGGCGCACAGCTCGCAGCCGATGCACTTCTCCATGCCGTCGTCGTAGCGGTTGAGCACGTGGCGCCCGTGCAGGCGCTCGGGCTTGGGCCGCTTGACATCCTTGGGCGAGTCGTCGAAGCCGCCCCGGTAGTCGGTGGTGACCCGGGGTAGGAACAGCTGTCGCAGGGTGACCGCGAACCCGTGCAGGTATCCCATCTCAGGTCCTCTCCTCGACTTGTCCGGCAGGCTCTCCGGAGTGCCCCGCCTGATCGGCGCGACCGTCCGGACTCCAGGGCGCCGCCTGGTCGGCGGGGCCGTCGCGGCCGCTTTTTACCGCCCGGGCCAGCAGCAGGCCCGCCACCGTGAACGCCGCCAGAGACACCGCGGTCACCGCCAGCGTGTTCCAGCCGCGGTCGCGGCCCACCTCCAGGGCGGCGAGGAACAGGAACCAGCCCAGAGCCGCGGGGATGAGCAGCTTCCAGCCGAGGTTCATCAGCTGGTCGTAACGGAACCGGGGAAGCGTGGCCCGCATCCACACGAAGCAGAACAGCAGCACGAACAGCTTCAAGAAGAACCACACCACGCCCCAGGCCCAGGCGAGTCCGAACCCGCCGATCTCGGCGATGAGCGCGGGGCCGGCGGGGCCGCCCAGGAACAGCGTGACGATCACGGCCGACATCGTGATGGTGTTCATGAACTCCGCCAGGAAGAACATCGCGAAGCGGATCGAGGAGTACTCGGTGTGGAAGCCGCCGACCAGTTCCTGCTCGGCTTCCACCAGGTCGAACGGCGGGCGGTGGAGCTCTGCGGTACCCGCGATGGCGAACACGATGAACGGCACCAGGCCGGTGACGACGACGTTCCAGCGCGGGACGATGCCGAAATACCCCTCGGCCGCCTGAGTCACCACCATGTCGTGGGTGGACAGTCCCCCCGTCACCAGCACGATGGACGCCACGGCCAGGCCCAGTGCGGCCTCGTAGCTCACCATCTGCGCGGAGGCCCGCACCGACCCGAGCAGCGGGTACTTCGACCCCGACGACCAGCCGGCCAGCATCACGCCGTAGACGGCCACCGAGCTCATGGCCAGGAACAGCAGGATGCCCACCGGCGGGTCGGCCACCTGGAGGTAGGTGATGCGGCCCCACCATTCGACCTCGCCGGTGCGACTGTTGAAGTCCCCGCCGAGCGGGATGATGGCGAAGGCCAGGAACGCGGGGATGAGCGACAGGTAGGGCGCCAGCTTGAACACGAACCGGTCCGAGCGGTCCGGCACCAGGTCCTCCTTGAAGAAGAGCTTGACGCCGTCGGCGAGGGTCTGAAGGATGCCGAAGGGCCCTGCCATGGTGGGCCCGAAGCGCTGGTGCATGCCTGCGAGGAGCTTGCGCTCGAACCAGATCATCAGCATCACGGCCACGAGCAGGAAGGCGAAGGCGACCACCACCTTGGCCAGGACCAGCACGACCTCGACCAGGCCGATGTCGCCCGCCAGCATCGGATCGGCAGCCAGCACGAGGTGGCCGGTCATCGGAGTCGCCCCGTTGAACGCGAGCGCATCATCGAGCTTCGACCCTGACCACGGTGACGTCGGTGCCAGCGGCAATGAGCGAGTTGGCGGGCGCGCCCGGAGCCAACCAGTCCACCTTCAACGAGCCGACTGGCACGCCACCGTCAGCGGTCAGGGTCGCCTCGATGTGACCGAAGTCCGAGACAACCCGCACCGCGGCGCCTTCGTCGAGGTCGATGCCATCCAGGGCGGCCGGGTTGATGCGGGCGGTCGCGGCCGGGGCGAGGTTCCGGCTCGACGGGCAATGGCGCAGCATCACACCGTCGTCGTACATAGTTCGGGTCGCGACCAGCAGAAACGCGTCCTCGCCGAGAACCTCTTCAGACGAGGCGGGCCACACCGCCGCGTGGCTGGCCGCGCCAGAGGGGAGCAGCAGCACCCCCTCCAGGTTGTTCGCCGCTATGGCGTCCTCGGTGAGCGGGCTGTGAACCTCCGAGACCCGGGCCAACTCGGCTCGGATCGCCTCGGGGGAGTCGAGCCCCTCGGTCGAGCCCGGTTCCAGCCGCTCGGACAGGTCGGCCGCGATCATCCAGTCTGGGCGGGCCGTTCCCGGCGGGGTGACCTTGCGGCTCATGGCGCTGACTCGACCCTCGAGGTTGGTGAACGTGCCGTCGCACTCGGTCGGGCCGGCGGCCGGCAGCACGATGCGTGCGGCCAGCGAAGCCGAGTCGTTCACGAACAGATCGACGGCCACGACAAGGGAGGCGCTCCTCAGGCCCCGGTAGGCGAGGTCGCGGTCGACGAAGTCGTTGAGCGGGTCCGCCCCAGCCAGCACGAGCACGTCGATTTCGGAGCGGGCGGCTGCCCTGAGAATGCCGGCGGCGTCCAATCCCGCCGAGGCCGGCAACCGGGGCCAGGCCTGGGCCAGCGGCGCGTCATCGCCGACGTCTTCGAGCCGCACCCGGCCTGGAACGAGTCCCGGAGCGAGCCCCGCTTCGAGCGCCCCCATCACGTTGCCTCTCCGGAGTGCGGGCAAGAAGCGAGCCGACGGAAGACTCGACAGCTCCAGGGCGGCGGCGCTGAGGGCGTTGGCCGACTCGGCGAGAGACATGCGGCCCAGCACCACGGTCACTCCGTCGTCGGACTCCCGCAGGCACCGCGCCGCCGCTTCGAGCTCATGGTGGCCCGCGTCCGACCCTTCAGCCTCAGACACACCGAACGTGGTGGCCTCAGCCACCAGTTCGGCCACCAGTCGGGCCGTCGTTCCGGGACTCGGGCGCAGGGAGTGCTGGGCCAGATGCGACAGGCCGGTGGCGTAAGGCGTCACCTCGATGAGCTTCACGCCGTCGTTGCGAATGGCGTGGCGCAGCCGCAGGTACAGCGTGCCCAGCTCCTCTTTGGGGTCGGGGCCGATCAGCAGCACCGTGCCGCCCGCGCGGCAGGCGTCGTCGATCGTCGCCCTCGGCAGGCCCAGCACGAGCTGCGGGTCCAGGCCGTCGCCGAGCTGGGCATCGACGTTGTCGGTGCCGATCACGCCCTTGGCCAGCTTGGCCCACAAGTACTGGGCCTCGTTGGTGAGCCTGGCCCCGCCCAGCACGGCGATGCGCTCGGGCGAGGCGGCGGCCAGAGCAGCCGCCACCGCCGCAAGGGCCTCGCCCCACCCGGCCTGGCGGAACTCCCGCCCATCGCCACCCACCACGTCCCTGATCATCGGGGCGGCCAGGCGCTCGTCGCTGTTGAGGGCCTCGAATCCGAAACGCTCCTTGTCCGACAGCCAGCCCCAGTTGACGGCGTCGGCGTCTGCGCCCAGCACCCGCAACACCCGGTTGCGAGAGGCATGCACCGCGATCCTGGCCCCCACGCTGTCCACCCAGGCCGTGGACAGAGTCTCGGTGAGGTCCCAGGGCCGGGCCTTGAAGCGGTAGGGCGCCGCGGTGAGCGCGCCCACCGGGCAGATCTGCACGGTGTTGCCCGAGAAGTACGACGCGAAGGGCTCGTCAGGGAACGTGTTGACCTCGGTGTGGTTGCCGCGGCCCATGAAGTGGATCAGGGCGTCGCCGGCCACCTCGTCGGCGAAGCGGGTACAGAGGTCGCAGAGGATGCAGCGCTCCCTGTCAAGGAACACGGTCTCGCTGATGGCGATGGGCTTGGGGAAGTGGCGCTTCTCCTCCACGAATCGGGTCTCGCCGGGGCCATAGGCCATGGTCTGGTCCTGCAGCGGGCACTCGCCGCCCTTGTCGCAGACGGGACAGTCGAGGGGGTGGTTGATCAGCAGGAACTCCAGCACGCCGTCCTGGGCCTTCTTGGCCGCTTCGGACTCGGTGGACACCTTCATGCCCTCGGCTACCGGAACCGTGCACGAGGGCTGCAGCGCGAAGCCGCGCCCGGTGTCAACCTCCACCAGGCACATGCGGCACATGCCCACCGGACTCATGCGGGGGTGGTAGCAGAACCGCGGGATGTAGGCGCCGTTGCGCTCGCAGGCCGCTATCAGCATCTCGCCGGGCCGCGCGTCGACCGCTACACCGTCGACCGTAATCTCCACGGTGGCCTCGGTGCCAGTCTCCGGCTCGACCGTGGTCATCGGCTTGCTCCCGCGGCTGCTACCTGTATCGGGATCGGGTCTCGGCGGGTGATCTTGGCCTCGTACTCGCCCCGGAAGCGCCGGATTGTGGACACCACCGGCGCCACTGCCGACGGCCCGAGCGGGCAGATCGTGGTCTGGCGGGGCGGGAACGGCACTGCTTCGTGACCGTCGTGGGCGGCAACCGGGTAGGGACCGGGGCTTATGTTGTCGCCGATGTCGAGCAGCAGATCGATGTCGGATGGCCGCCCTTCCCCGTCGAGGATGCGCCGCAGGATCTGCTCCAGCCAGGTCGTTCCCTCCCGACACGGGGTGCACTTGCCACACGACTCGCGGGCGAAGAACTTCACCACCCGCCAGGCGGCCCGCACTGCGTCGGTGGTCTCGTCCATGACCACGATGGCGCCCGATCCGAGCATCGACCCGGCCGCGCCCACCGGGCGTGCCTCCAGCGGCAGGTCCAGATGTTCCCCGAAGAACCAGGGAGCGGAGCCCCCGCCGGGGATGAACATCTTCAGCTCGTGGCCGTCGCGGATCCCCCGGCAGAAGTTGTCGCCGTAGATCAGCTCCCGGAAGGTGGTCACTCCGTGCTCGACCTCGTACACCCCGGGACGGCGCAGGTGGCCCGACACCGCGAACATCCGCGTGCCCGGCGACGACTCCGAGCCGAAGCCCCGATAGGCCTCGGCGCCGTTGACCATCAGCCACGGCAGGTTGGAGAGCGTCTCAACGTTGTTGACGATGGTCGGCTGGCCGTACAGGCCGACCGCGGCCGGGAAGTAGGGCGGCTTGAGGCGGGGCATGCCCCGGCGACCCTCCAGGCTCTCGATGAGAGCGGTCTCCTCGCCCACGATGTAGGCGCCCGCGCCCCACGCCATGACGATGTCCACCGAGAAGTCGCTGCCGCAGATGTCGCGCCCCACGTAGCCGGCCGCGTAGGCGTCGTTGAGCGCGGCCGCGATGCGCTCCTGGGCCAGAACCATCTCGCCCCGCACATACAGGAAGCACTGCCGCAGCCCCAGCGCATAGCAGGCGATGAGGCACCCCTCGATGAGCTGGTGGGGATCGCGCTCCATGAGCAGGCGGTCCTTATAGGTGCCCGGCTCGCTCTCGTCGCCGTTGACGACCAGGTAGTAGGGATGCTTGCCCGGCGGCAGGAAGCCCCACTTGACGCCGGCGGGGAACCCGGCGCCGCCCCGCCCCAGCAGCGTCGCGGCCCGCACCTCGGCGTGCACCGCGGCCGGCGTCATCTCCAGCGCGGCCCTCAGGCCCTCGTAACCCCCGGTGGCCTCGTGTCTCCCCAGCGTGAAGGAGTCGTCGTGCACGAAGCGGCCCGTGACGATCTTGGGACCGTCGTTGAGCACGTAACCCGGCGCGTGCGCCATCCGGCCGTCATCGCTCTTTGGGACCGCAGGCGCGGTAAAACCGTCATCGCTCTCAGGCCCCGCTGGCGCGGTGCGGCTGCCGGCTGCGGCCTGGTCGACCATCAGCGGACCGCCTCGACGTCGTTGCGGGCCAGCCAGACCGGCGCCTCCCGGGCCTGCTCCGGCGGCACGACCCCGGCGAGGCGATCCGGGGGGATCGACTGCCTTACCGCGCCCAGCGCACCGTGGCGGGGGATGTCCAGACGGCCGGCGCGCAGGTCCTCGACCAGACGGTCGAAGTCGTCGGGGGTCACCCGGCCGCGATAGCGGTAGTTGACCTGCAGGCACGGGGCCTCCGTGCAGGCCGCGATGCACTCCGCCTCCTCGACGGTGAACATGCCGTCGTCGGTGGTGCCACCCACCTCGGTGCCCAGCGACTCGCAGGCGTGCTCCAGCAGCTCCTCGCCGCCCCACAGCAGACACGAGATGTTGGTGCAGACGTTCACGAGGTAGGTGCCCACCGGCTCGAAGCGGAACATCTCATAGAAGCCGGCTGTGCCCTTCACCTCGGCCGGGGTGGCGCCGACCAGCTCGGCGATGCGGCGCATGGCCTCGTCGGTCAGATACCCGTCTTGCTCCTGGGCGAGGTGAAGCAGCGGTATCAGCGCGGAGCGCGGCCGGGGGAACCAGCCGATGATCTCGGTGGCCAGCGCCTCGTTGGCGGCGCTGAGACTCACCGGCCCACCTCGCTCGCCGCCGCAAAATCGGACCTCACCGGTCCACCTCACCCATGATCGGGTCGACGGAGGAGATGATGGCCACGCCGTCGGCGATCAGGCCGTCCTGCATCAAGTGCGGCAGGGTCTGGAGGTTCACGAAGCTCGGGGCCCGCACGTGCACCCGGTACGGCACCGACGTGCCGTCGCTCACCAGATACACGCCCAGCTCGCCCCGGGGAGACTCCACCGCCGCGTAGGCCTCGCCGGCGGGCACCTTGAACCCCTCGGTGAAGATCTTGAAGTGGTGTATGAGCGCCTCCATCGAGGCGTCGATGCGGGCCCGCGGCGGCGGAGTCACCTTCTTGTCCTGGACCCGGTAGTCGCCCGCTGGCATGGCGTCGATGATCTGGGCGACGATGCGCAGCGACTCGCGGATCTCGTTGAGGCGTATGGCGTAGCGGTCGTAGCAGTCGCCGTGCGTGCCCACGATGACGTCGAAGTCCACCTGGTCATAGAACAGGTAGGGCTCGTCGCGCCGCAGGTCCCAGGCCATGCCCGCGCCCCGAAGCAGCGGCCCGGTGGCTCCCAGGGCGACGGCCTCGGCCGCGCTCATCACGCCAACCCCCTGGAGCCGCTCGCGCCAGATGGGCTGTCCGGTGAGCAGGGTGTCGTACTCGTCGAGGCGAGGCTCGATCACCTCGATCAGCCGGGCCGCGTCGGCGCGCCAGTCCGCGGGCAGATCGGCGGCCACCCCGCCGGGCCGGATGTAGTTGTGGTTCATCCGCAGGCCGGTGACCTTCTCGAAGAAGCGCAGCACCTCCTCGCGCTCGCGCCATCCGTAGATCATCATCGACACCGCCCCGAGGTCCATGCCGTTGGTGGCCATGAACAGCAGGTGGGAGCTGACCCGGTTGAGCTCGCACATGAGCATCCGGATCCACGTCGCTCGCTCCGGCACGTCGATTCCCAGCAGTCGCTCCGTGGCCAGCGAGAAGGCCAGCTCGTTGAACAGCGGCGAGGCGTAGTCCATGCGGGTCACGTTGGTGCCGCCCTGCAGGTAGGTGAGCTGCTCGCCCGTCTTCTCCATGCCGGTGTGGAGGTAGCCGATCACCGGCTTGGAGCGCAGCACCGTCTCGCCCGACAGCTCCAGCATGAGCCGCAGCACGCCGTGCGTCGAGGGATGTGACGGGCCCATGTTCAACAGCACCAGTTGGTCGTCTTCGGGGTCGTCGGGGTCTCCGCCGATCTCGGCCGCCTCGGCCTCCGACATGCGCAGCACCGCTGACGGCTCGCGCCGGCGGACCCTCTCGGCGGCCCGGTCGCCTTCGGCCAATGCCACGTCGGCGGCTGGGCCGCTCTGGCTGGCGCGGGCGGTGCGGGGGCTGGCGGAGTCGGAGCGGGTGGTGTCGGTGATGCTCATCGCGGTAGCAGCGTTACCTGACGTTGGAGGCGGCCTTGAACTGGACCGGTATCTGGCCGGTGTCGTAGTCCTTGCGCAGCGGATGGCCCGACCAGTCCTCCGGCATCAGGATGCGCGAGAGGTCGGGGTGGCCCTCGAAGACGATGCCGAACATGTCGTAGACCTCGCGCTCGAGGTTCTCCGATCCGGGCCACAAGTCGAACAGGGTGGGCACCGTCGCATCGTCGGCGGGCACCTGCACCCGCATGCGCAGTCGCTCGCGCCGCTCATGGGCCAGCAGGCTGGCCACCACCTCGAAGCGCTCCGGCTGCACTCCTTCCGGCAGGCCCCGATCCGCGCCGTAGGTCAGGTAGTCCACCGCGGTGAGGTCGATGAGCTGGTCGAAGCCGTCGGCGCGGGCGGCCGCGGCCACGTCGCACCACTGGCTTCTCGAAGGGTGCACGACGGCCTGGCCCCGGGACGGCTGATCGGCCCCGACAACGGCGCCGTAGCGCTCAGCCATCGCGTCCGCACTCGAAGCCATGGCACCTCGCAACCACCGTCTCAGCCATGCCGGCGGCGGACCACGGAGGTGGCCGTCTGGCCGTCGAGCTGCTGCACCGCGATGCCGGCTCCGCCGGTGTCACCCGCGGCCCGGCGAGCCAGCAGCTCCCCGGAGGTGATCTGATGGTGCAGCGTGAAGATGGCGTGCATCAGCGTCTCGGGACCCGGCGGGCACCCCGGCGCGTACACGTCCACGGGCACCACCTGGTCAACGCCCTGAACGATCGCGTAGTTGTTGAACATGCCTCCGCTGGATGCGCACACGCCCATGGAGATGACCCACTTGGGCTCCATCATCTGGTCGTAGATCTGGCGCAGCACCGGGGCCATCTTCTGGGACACCCGACCGGCCACGATCATCAGGTCCGCCTGGCGGGGCGAGGCTCGGAACACCTCCATGCCGTAGCGGGCGAGGTCGTAGTGGGCCGCCGCCGTGGCCATCATCTCGATGGCACAGCAGGCCAGGCCGAACGTCGCCGGCCAGCAGCTGCGGGCCCTGGACCAGTTGACCAGGGTCTCCAGCTTGGAGGTCATGAAGTTTTGCTGGATGCCCTCGAGGCCGCGCTCTCGCAGCTCCTCAAGCTGGCTCGCCACCCCCATCAGGCCACCTCGCCCGCGAGAGTCGCCGCGGCCATCAGACCACTTCCTCCAGGGTTGGGGAGGCGGCCCTCGAGGCCCACTCGGCGCACGGTGCTGCGAGCGGTGCGACCCGCGGACACCAGGGGGTCCGTGGAGGCCGCCGACGGGGAGGCGTCAGCAACGAAGCGCCGTGGCTTCGAGGCCGGCCCCCATTCGAGGGCGCCGGCGCCGATCAGGTACACGAACGACTCGAACACTGCGAAGGTGAACACCAGCAGGACTACGAGCCCGAACAGGCCGAGTCCGCCCCGAGCCACGGCGTAGGGATAGAACAGCACGATCTCCACGTCGAAGACGATGAAGATCATGGCCACAAGGAAGAATCGAACCGGGAACCGCTCGGGGGTCTCCCGGGAGGGCACGATCCCGCACTCGTAGGGGTCCAGCTTGGGCACGGTCGGCCGGCGGGGCGCGAGCAGCCCCGATGCCACGAAGCTCCCCGCCGCGAACAGCGCGGCCAGCACGAACAGCGCTAGCAGGGGAAGGTACTGACCGAGCACGGCTTAGGCGCCCGCCGGCGCGCCGGCCTCCCGCTGGCGCCAGGACATCTTGTCGCGCTCGTGCAGGAACAGGCACAGAGCCCCGAAGATGCACAGCGAGCCGAGCGCCACCAGCGCGGGCTTGAGGCGGAGGTTGCCCAAGTCGCGGATCATGATCACCGAGATCACCGGCTTGGACTGATCGGCGATGGGCCTTGGCGGCGGCTTGCCGGGAACCAGGCGCTGGTCGATCACTTCCTGCACCTGCACGACCCCGTAGCGGGTGGGATGGGTGATGGTCAAAGCGGTGCGGATCTGGGTCCAGATCCGGTCGAGGCGGCTCGGGTCGTCGGGCAGGCCCCGCTTGCCGCCGATTGTGTACGCGTCGAGCATCTTGAAGTCGTCCTGGACAGTGAACGTCAGGTCGGGACTCTCCAGCAGCATCGCCGCCGCCGAGGCCTGCGCCTCGCCCGCCTCGGCGGTGGACAGCAGCTGCCAGCCGCCGAAGTCGATCCGGCCCGACGCCTCTGCATCCGCGATCACGTCCGGCGCAACCGCGGCCAGCTCCGACAGCGTGGCGGCCTGGTTGCGGGCCAGCTCGTCGGCGACGAGCTCGGCGATCTCGGAGGCACTGAGCCCCTCGGTCTGGTCGGGCGTGAGGGTGTCACGGGTGACAGGGCCGAACTCGGCGAGCACTACCGGGTCGTCGGAGTTGAGGGCGAGCTCGAACGCGGACGGAAGCTCGGCGCTGTCAGGCAGCGCTCTGGCCCCGTCCAGAGCGGCGGCGTCGAGGTCGCCCACGTTGATCTCCGTCAGCTGCCAGGTGGGCGTGTCGCCAGCCCAGCCGATCCCGTAGATCCACCACACCGTGGCCATGATCGCTATCCAGCCGAAGAACCCCGCTGCGGCGATGAGAGTGCCCAGCCGGGTGCCGGTGTTGAGGGCGAGCAGCATCCACACCGAGCCGATGAGGACGGTCACGGCCGCGAACACCGCCATGAAGCCGCGGATCTCGGGATCCCAGGCCAATCCGGCGATCACGTCGAGCGCTTCCATCTCACAGGTTCCTTTCGAACGCGACGATGGCGTCGATCTGGTCTTGGGTGAGCGTGGACGGGTAGGTGACCCCCAAGTCGTCGTCGGTCCGTGACGCGAAGCCCGGCATCTGCCCGTTGCCTCCGGAGCCTCCCCGCCCGTACGTCTGGCCGATGGTCTGGCCCGCGGAGATGAAATCGGCATGGAGTTCGGCCGTCTCGAACTGCCGCAGTGTGCTGCCCCCGGTCAGGTTCGGGCCGAAGAAGCCCCCGCCGGTGCTATAGGACTCGAGGATCGGCCCCGCGTGGCCGTCGATGCTGTCGTCGCCGTCGGTCGTGGCGTCGTACGACCAGCCGAGGGTGTGACATCGGGCGCAGCTGTACGTGCCGCCTGCGGCCGGGTTGTGGAACAAAATCTCCCCGTAGGTCCGGTAGAGCTCGCTGCCGGGCGCCTCGCCTGCAGCCAGCAGCTCCAGACCGGCCCGCCTGATCGCCTCGTCCCTGATCGACTCGGCCTTGTCGGCCAGCGACTCGTCGGCGGCCAGAGCCATGGCCCGGGCCTCCTCCACCACGGCGTCCACCGCTCCGAGCCACTCGTCCACGGCCCCGTCGTGCGCGGACACCCCCAGATGCTCGGCTATGCCCTCGCGCACGCCGGTGTCGACGATCTCGCGCAGCTCCGACTCGGGGATCTGGATCCGCCTCAAGTAGTAGATCAGGTAGTCGAGCTGCTGCGGGGTGAGGGGGCCGCCGCCGGGCGCGCCCCACGCCGGCATCACGTTGTTTCGGCCGTAGTTGAGCACGTGGCGCACCTCGTCCTCGCTGTAGCGGGACAGCACCGTGTTCAGCGCGGGGGCGCTCCACGCAACCGTGGCCACGAAGTCGCCCGACGACGGGTCGGTGATCGTGAACGGCGCGGAGCCGCCCGTTCCCTCAGCTCCGTGGCATTGCTGGCAGTCGGCGCCCTCGACGTACAGCTCGCCGCCGCGGTCGGCGAAGACGCGATCAGTGTCCTCGATAAGCCCCTGGTGGCGGCCCGGCTCCCCCAGCCAGTACAGCGGCAGGCCCACCCCGATCAGCGCCAGCATCGCCAGGCCGGCCAGAAGCGACTTGTCGAGCTTGGAGCCCTCCAGCTCTTCGTCTTCCAGGTAGGGCTTGCGGTTGGGAGCCAGCTCGATCTCGCTGCCCACCTCGTCGCGGGCCGAGCGCGAGTTGAGGATCAGGTAGACGACGTACCCGACGAAGACGATGGCCAGGATGACGAACCCGATGGTTCTCTGGGTGGAGGCAGCTAGGAGCATTCGCGGCGATCTATCCCTGCGGATCGGGTCGGGCCACTAGTGCTCCGCCTGGGTGATGCAGTTGGGCCCTTCGGCTTCCTGGCCGGTGGTGTTGGTGCCGATGGGCGGGCCCTGGATGATCGTGCCGGTATCAACGTTCAACGAACCGTCCGCGCCGATCTCCACCGCGAAGCGGTCCATGCCCCGGGGAGCCGGGCCGCCCCGCTTCTCCCCCACCTGGTTGTACTTCGATCCGTGACACGGGCACTCGAACCATTGCGAGGTCAAACAGCTCGGCACCCGGCAGCCGAGATGGGGGCACTTCTGGTACAGCGCCACGATGCCTCCGTCCAGCCCCAGCTGCTGGCCCGCGGTCATGCCGGCCAGCTCGCCCGGCGTGTAGGTCGCGACGGCTTTCTCCACCGCGCCGTTGGGGTACTCGGTCAGCCACATCCGCCCCTGGGGCTTGTACAGGAACCCCGAGTTGGCCCGGATCTCGGTGAGCAGGTCGCTCACCAGCCCCACCTTGATCTTGGCGCCGAAGCCGCTGGCGCCCTGGGGCCACAGGAACGCGATGCAGGCCACGCCGAATCCCGAGAGGCTCAAGCCCATCAGCATCACGATCGTCCGGTTGAAGAACTGGCGGCGGCTCACCCCGATCGTCTCGGGGTCGGGCGGAACGTAGGGAGCGGGCGGGCGTCCGGGCTCGGCCGGCGCCAGCGCCCCGGAGCGGGCCGCGGCCGCGGCCCTCTCAACCTCCCGGCCGGTGGGCGGCGCCTCGGCCCGCAGCACCGCCGAGGAACGGTCGCGGCTGCGGGTCTCCCGCGAGAGCATGCCGATGGCCGCGTCCGACTGGCGCCGGCGGACCGCGGCCAGCACCGCGACGACGGCCAGGATCGCGAGGGCCGCCAGGGCGACATAGATCATTGGTTGCCTCCTCGCAAGGGGCGGTCGGTCAGTGCGATGGCGAGAGCCGCGGCCATGGTCACAGCTCGAAGAAGAGGCCCGCTACCCAGGGGAAGACGAAGTTGAAACCCGGTCCCCTGAAGAAGGAGCCGATGATCACCAGCACCGACCAGAACATGAGGTGGACGGTCATAAGACTGATGGCGAACTTGCGGTCCTCGGGCTTCTTGGAGGGGTTCTTGTCGATGTAGGGCGCCAGTATGAGCACAGCCAGCCCGACGCCGGGGATGGTCACACCCGCCACCATCGGGTGGAACATCGTCAGCAGCTCCTGCAGCCCGAGGAAGTACCACGGCGCCTTGGACGGGTTGGGCGTCTGGTTGTAGTTGGCCAGCTCGAGCAGCGGGGCGTTCACGAAGATGGAGAAGATCAGCGTGAACGCGGTGATGAAGAGCGACGCCACGAACTCCACCACGAGCAGATGCGGCCACACGTGCACCTTGTCCTGCGGCTTGGACTTCACGTCCTGGATCGAGCCCGACTTGACCACGGTCAGCAGGCGCTGGGTGTGCCCGCCGGGGCCGGTGACCGGCATGGGTCCGGGTGCCGCGGGCGGGGCGGCTACGGCCACTCCCCCGCCGCCTGCCGCGGCCGGAACTTCAGCCTCCGCAGCCCCGCCGGCTGCCTGGGTCCTGGCCGCCTTGGAGCGCTCCAGCAGGTGGGGCGGGATCTTGCTGGCGGCCTGCTGCTGAGCGGCCGAGGGGGCCTCGCCCGCGGCGGGGCCCGCTCCGGCCTGCGCGGCCTTGGCCGCCTCAGCCTTGGCCCTGGCCTCCTCGGCCCGCTTGCGCAAATGCTCGGGAATCTCCACCATCGCAGCTACCTCTGATCGCCGGCCATCAGCCCTACGCCTACAGCGGACCCGAGATGCCGCCGTCCTTGCGGACCCGCCAGAAGTGGATCGCAAGGAAGATGACGAGCACGAACGGCAGCATCAGGACGTGCAGCACGTACCAGCGCAGCAGCGTGTCGGTTCCGATCTCTTTCCCGCCGAGCAGCACGAAGCGCACGTGGTCGCCGAACACCGGCGTGTACCCCATCATGTTGGTGCCCACGGTCACCGCCCAAAGCGCCAGCTGGTCCCACGGCAGCAGATAGCCCGTGAACGACAGCAGCAGGGTCAGCTGGAGAAGGATCACGCCGATCACCCAGTTGAACTCCCGGGGCGGCTTGTAAGCCCCGTGATAGAAGACCCGGGCCATGTGAAGGAACACGGTGATCACCATGAGGTGGGCTCCCCACCGATGTATGTTGCGAACCAGCAGGCCGAAGGTCACGGAGGTCTGCAGGGTGTAGATGTCGTCCCACGCCTGGGCCGCGGTGGGACGGTAGAAGAACATCAGGAAGATCCCGGTAACGGTCTCCAGGATGAACAGGAAGAAGCTCAGGCCGCCGAGGCACAGGGTGTAGCTCACCTTCACCGCGTGGCGCTTCACCTTCACCGGATGCAGGTGGTACAGAACGCTGTTCATGACCACGTAGGACCGGTTTCTGGGGCTGTCGGTGTAGCCCTTGCGGAAGATCGACCCGGGCCGGAAGATGGAGGTCCAGGCCTGCGAGCCCTGGACCTGGTCGCCCAGTTTGCTCGCGTGGTCGGCGACGCGCTCCGGCAGCGGCTTCCTGCGCTGTTCTGTGTCGGTGGCCATCGGGCTGGGGGGTCTCCTGTGGGGGAATCGTGTCGTGCGGTCGAGCGGGCTTCAGGCGAGACGCATCCCGTAGCCGTAGCCGTGGGCGTTGGTCCGCTGGTGGGAATCTCCCCCCGGGGGGGGATCGGCCATCTTGCCGAGAATGATTACACCGGTGGGACAGCGGTCCACGCACAGCGCGCAGCGCGTGCACACGTCGTCGTCAATCGTGAAGATGACCTTGTCGGCGGGGTCGATGCCGGGCAGCTCGGTGCCGATGGCCTCGTCCACTGCGTCGGTCGTGACCATGAAGATGCACTTCCACGGGCAGATGTCCACGCAGCCCTCGCACATGATGCACTCTGACTGGTCGATGTGAATGAACTGCTTGGGCTTGACAGCCGCCGATAGCCAGGCGGCGTCCACCTCCTGCAGGACGTAGTCGTCCCGGAACTCCGGCATGGGCGGGTTGGCGTCGGTGGTGGTCACGCCTCTGAGCCCTCCCGCACTAGGGGACGCCCGAAGCTCGACAGTTCGACGGCCTCGGCGGCCTCGGCCTTCTTGCCCCGGTTCTGCCACAGGTGCCACATCGCCACGTGGCCGGCGATGGCCACCACGTAGATGCCGCTGGCGATGATGTCTCGGATCACGACGTAGGTGATGGTGAACGGGAAGCTGCCGCCGTGCGCCTTTGCCCGCAGGATTCCGCCGGGGCCAACGAAGAGTTTGTCGGTCCGCCAGTTGAGCTCGTTGTCGGCCCACGCCAGCCACTGGTGGGGCACCACCCCGTACACCCAGAACATCGCGAAGAACGCGATCATCGCCCCGAACATGGCCTCGCCCCACGTGACGCGTGTGCCCACCGGCCGGCGCTTCATGTACGCGAAGACGCCACCGACAAGCACGACCGTTACCACAATTGACAGGGCGAAGGCGACCACCGGTACTCCTCGGCGACGACTGTAGACGGCTGGAAGTGTAGTCCCGGCAAAGCGGACCCTCCCCGGACCCGCGTAGGTCTACCACCGCAGCACCCTCGATCCGAACACAGGCAACCGCGGACTGCCGCACCGAGGCCCGATCAATGCGAGCGCCGGCGGAGAGAGGGCGACTCTGCAACTTCCCCGAACGGTCGCCCTGTCTCCGCCGGAACAACACCTAAAATAGCTGACAGTTCACTATATATCAACATCTCTGTGGTGACGGTCTCCCCGCCGACCCGACTCAACCGCGGAACTTGGAGGCGTAGCCGATCCGCATCGCGGGCCGGAAGATCAACTCGGTGGCGGCGTACATCGATCCGAGAATTCCGTCCAGAGCCCCGGCTGTCACCTGCACGACGGGCGTCGAGCCTGAGAGGAACACGGCGTCCTCCGGTCCGATCTCGAGCTTCAGCCCGGTCAGCCGCCGGTTCCGGCGCAGCAGGTGCTCGTAGAACCGAGCATGGTTCTCCTCCGGGGCCGGCACCAGGTACGTCTCGTAGTGCAGGGTGCGCTGGCCGAGGGTGAACCAGATGGTCCAGACCTCCTTCTCCTCGCCGCAGACCCGCACGTACCACCGTCTGGAACCCTCCGGCCCGCGCTCCACGGCGGCGATGGCGGGGGTCGCTCCGGCCGCGGCCTCTAGCCACGAGTCGATGAGATGCTCCGTCTCGTCGAGCTCGGCGTCCGAGACCGGCGCGGCGCCGGTGAGGGGATCGGGATTGCCCGGCGCGGAGGGGTCCCGGTCGCGCATCGCGGCTCAAGCCGTGCAGTCCAGCGGGACCCGCACCGATAGGTCGTCGAAGATCCTGCGCAGACGCCCCGCGGTGGCGGTCCAGGAGTACCGGCCGGCCATCTCAGAGCCATGGCGGGCCATGGATGAGGCCAGCGACGGATCGCCGAGGATGGACCGCACCGCCGCCGTGTACAGGGCCGGATCGCGTTCGGCGATGCGGAAGCCGTTGCGGCCGTGATCGACCAGCGTGCGCAGCCCGCCCACGTCGGCCGCCACCACCGGAACACCGCAGGCGGACGCCTCCAGAGCGACGAGGCCGAAGGACTCCGACCGGCTGGGCACCAGGCAAACGTCAGCAGCCCGGTAGTAGGTGGACAGGAGGTGGTGAGGCTGCGGGGCCACCAGGCTGACCCGTCCCTGCAGGCGGTGAAGACGCACGGCGTCGTCCAGGCGTCGCAACTCGCGCTCGCCGTCGGGGCCGGAGGCGCCGCCCACCACCAGCAAGCGGGCGTCGCCATAGTCCTCGCCCAGCCCGATGAGGGTCTCCACCGCAACGCTGAGGCCCTTCAAGGGCTGGATGCGGCCCACGAAGAGCAGCACCGGCTCGTCTCCCAGCCCCAGAGCGGCCCGAGCGCCCCGGCGCGACCCAGCTGAGAAGAAGGCCGCGTCCACGCCCGGCGCCACCACGTCTATGCGCTTGGGATCGGCGCCGTAGAACTCGGCCAGCTGTTGGACCTCGGCCACGGAGTTGGCGGTGATCACGTCGGAGCAGGCGATCACTTCCGCCTCCGCCTCGATCCGCCGCCGAGGCTCGGAGTCGCCCGTCTCAGCTTTGACCCGCGCCAGCGTGTGGAACGTGGACACCAGCGGCAGGTCGAGTTCGTGCTTGAGACGGTGCCCGGCCACGCCGGACAGCCAGTAGTTGGCATGCAGCACGTCGACCGGGCTCTGCTCCAGCCAGGCCCCCACGCCCTCGGCGAACTCCCCCACCGACCCGGCCAGCGACTCCTTGGGCAGATCGGGCGGGCCCGCGTCGATGTGGACGACCCGGAATCCGGGCTCCACGTCCACAACGGTTCCCAACGCGTCGCTGTGACGCCTAACGAACACGGTGGCGTCGATCCCGGCCTGGGCCATCGACGACACGAGCTCGCGCACGTACACGTTCATCCCGCCCGCGTCGCCCCGACCCGGCAGCACCAGCGGCGAGGTGTGGAGCGACAGGACAGCGACGCGACTCACGGGCGGTGGAGGATACCCGTCTGGTCGGCCTCTGGTCTCCCGCTCCTGTTCGCTGCGCTCACGGGCCGCTCGGGCCACGGCCTCGCCGAAGGCTCGGCCTCTGGTCAGCCGCCTGAGACGGGCGGCAGCACGGCGATCTCGTCGTCGTCGCCCACCGGCGTGTTCGGCGCGGTCGGCTCGCCGTTGCACCACACCTGACAGATTTCCAGCAGTCCGGCGAAGTCATGGCCATAGCGACTGCACGCCTCCTCCAGCACCTCGCGCACCGTGGAGCCGGGCACGGTGTCACGGCCCCTTCCGGCCGCTTCCCGCGCCGATGCGAACAGCCGCAGATGAGCCACGGCGCCATGGTAGCCATGGCTGCGCACCGGGCGCGGCGACGGTTCGGAGCCCGGCCTCGCCGGGGCGCGGCGCGGAGCCCGCAGGCCCGGCGCGCGGGCATCCGCGGCCAGAGTCCGCGGCCCGGTTACGGTCGCCCGCGATCATGGTCAATTTTCTTGTCGTTCGCCACGCCGCGTCCGTCTGGAACCTTGACGGCCGCTGGCAGGGCCAGGCCGACCCGCCCCTGTCCGAGGCCGGCGCCGTCCAGGCCCGTGCCGCGGCCGGAGGCGTGGACGACGTCAGCTGCATAGTGTCCAGCGACCTCGCCCGGGCCAGCTCGACCGCCGAGATCATCGCGGAGGCTGCGGGGTCCGGGCCGGTGATCATCGACCCGGGATGGCGGGAGCGCAGCGTCGGTTCGTGGCAGGGACTCACGACCACCCAGATCGAGAGCCGCTATCCCGGCGCCTTGGCCGCCAGCGACTACCCGCCCGGCTGGGAGAGCAACGAGTCGCTGCTCGACAGGGTGTTCGCCGCCATCCACCGGGCCGCGGCCCGCATGCCTTCGGGCGATGTGCTGGTTGTGTCACATGCCGGTGTTATCTATACACTTGAACAGCATTTCGGTTGCGACTTCAAGCGCATCGGGAACCTCGGTGGCCGCCGACTGCTCGTGCAGTCTGGCCAAGTGCGCTTGCAGGAGCGAATCGCGCTCACCGGCGACGGTGCGTGCCTCAGGCCCGCGGCGACGAAGGAGCCACGATGAGCACGAGCCGCACACCAGCTTCCGGATTCGAGGATGGGGCGCCCAGGAGCCTTCCGCCCGTTCGGGTGATCCGCAGTCCCAGGCGGAAGGAGTCGGTGTCCGCACGGGTGTCCGACGGTGTTCTGGTAGTGCGCATCCCGGACTTCTTCACGAAGCACGAGGAGCAGGCCATGGTCAGCAAGGTCCTGGCCCGCTTCGAGGAGAAGTGGCGCTGCGGCCATGTGCCGCTGGAGCCCAGGGCCCGGGAACTCGCGGCGCGCTTCGGCCTCCCCGAGCCCCAGTCGATCGGCTGGTCCTCCCGCCAGCGCCTGCGGTGGGGCTCGTGCTCGGCCGGCAGCGGAGACATCCGCATCTCGAGCCGGCTGGCCGATGCGCCGCCCTGGGTTCTCGACCACGTCATCATCCACGAGTTGGCGCACCTGGTGGTCGCCGACCACTCGCCCGCCTTCCAGGCCCTCGTGAACCGCAACCCCAACGCGGAGAGGGCCGAGGGCTACCTGCTGGCCCTCAGCGACCTCGGCGCGAAGTCGCCCTCGTCCGAGCAGGCCCTCGCCAGCTGACGCCTCCGCGCACGTTCTTAGGAGGCCGCGCCGGTCTCCGGGCCCTGCTCGTCACCGCCGGACGGTCCGGCGCCGGGCGCGTCAAGCTCTGCGGCCAGCGCTTCGGCCGCCTCAAGGTCCCCGGAGTCGAGTGCGCCCAGAGCCTCGTCCACGGTGTCCAGATCCTGCTCGATGTCTTGGATCTGCGACGCGCTGTGGGGCGCTCCGCCGTTCTCCGAGAGCGACTCGCCCGCGCCGGCCATGCTCGGAGAGTAACGCCCGCGCCGCTCACCGCGATCTGCGAGACTGGGCGCCATGGCCCGCAATGTGCTCGGCGACGAACTCCAGCCCTGCTCCTTCGACCCGCTCACCGGCTGGTTCCGGGACGGCTGCTGCAGCACCGACTCGGGCGACTACGGGGTCCACACCGTGTGCGTAGTGATGACCGCCGACTTCCTCGAGTTCTCCAAGGCGGCCGGCAACGACCTCTCGACGCCCCAGCCGGCCATGGGCTTCGACGGGCTCGCGCCCGGCGACCACTGGTGCCTGTGCGCGTCGCGCTGGACCGAGGCGCTTGCAGCCGGGGCGGCCCCCGAGGTCGTGCTGGAGGCGACCCACGCCCGCACCCTGGAGTGGGCCGACCTCAGCGATCTCAAGGCCCACCGCTACACCGGCGACCCAGCCTGAGGGCGCTCTTGGGCGCCGGCCGCTGCCACAATGGGGAGAGGGCCGCTAGCTCATCGGGTAGAGCAGGAGACTTTTAATCTCAAGGTGCCGGGTTCGAGCCCCGGGCGGCCCACCGAGCGATCAAAAGACCGGTGGTGGCAACGGCATTCGCGGCCGCCGGCCGTGCTAGGGATCCCCGCCGTGCATCCACGCTGACACGGGGGCTGTTCCGTTAGCCTTCATAGCCGTGGAGTGGAATCCGGAACCCCAGGACCATGGCTCGTTCTGGCCCGGAGCCACCGAGAGCCGCCGGCCGAAGTGGTCGGCGATCCTGGTCGCCGCGGCGGCGGTCATCCTGGTTGTGGTCGGAGTGATCTGGTGGCTCGGCCGAGGCTCCGATGACGACAGCCCGACCGCAGACTCCGAGAACAGCACCGAGGAGTCGAGCGACGGCACCGGATCCGGCGAAGCGGCGACCGACGGCGACAGCGAGGGGGATGCCGGGGAAGCGGCGACCGACGGCGACGGCGAGGGGGATGCCGGGGACGAGGACGAGACCTCCGCCACAACAACGGCACCGACGACAACAACGACAACGCCTACGGCCACCACCACTGTGGCGGCCACTACCACCACGGTCACCACAGTGCCGCCCGAGAACCCTGAGCAATACGGCCCGCCGACCCTGAGCGCAAGGTCCACCGTTTCGACCGTGGGGCTCGACACGGTGCATTTCGGTATGACGGTGGCGGACGCTCAGAAAGCCGCCGGAACCGTGCTCGTGCCTGGCGGGCCGCCAGGACCCTGCTACCCCGTGGTCCCCCGTGACGCCCCCGAAGGCATCGTCTTCCTCGTCCACGAGGGCACGATCGAGCGGGTCGACATCAACAGCGGGCCCATCACCACCCGGTCCGGCGTGGGCGTCGGATCGCCCGAGAGCATGGTCACCGACCTGTTCCCCGACGCGATCGAGAGGCAGGTGCGAATCGACGGGACCGTCGATCTGGTCTTCGCTCCCAAGGATCCGGGTGACCAGAAGTACCGTGTCGTCTTCAACGTCTCCGAGGGAGCGGTGCGGGCCTTCAAGTCGGGGCGCCTCCCCCAAGTGATGCTCGACACCGGCTGCGAGAGCGAGTAACGAGCCGAGCGCCTCGGGTGACGACGACTCAACCAGGCAGTTCGTTGGAATACTCGTAGCAGTGGATCTCGAGCTCGCCGAAGCCGACCTCGGTGGCCGAGCCAGTCTCCAGGTCCAGGTCCTGCACGAAGCGTATGGCAG
>JAKZWH010000297.1:0-2607 GCA_047515615.1 Acidimicrobiales bacterium
CACGATGCGGGCGCCCGCCTCCAGCAACCGCTCCAGCTCGGCCACCGCCAGCTCGGGGTCGGCGAAGGTGAGCATGGGCGCTGCGAAGATGCGGCCGTCGCGGTCGAAGCCCCAGTCCTCGTCGAGCCAGGTGTTGAACGCTCTGAATGCGGCGTGCAGGGCGGGAATGTCTCGCTTGAGCGCCTCCTGCATGCCCACGCCCTGCGTGGGGAACAGCATCACCGACTCCAGGCCCTGGCGATCCATCATTTCCAGGCGGGCATCCCGGTGGCGGAAGTCGGGATGGTCGTCGAGGGGATCGAGCTCGCCGAACATGGCCGCGATGTCGCGGCCCTCCAGGTTGCGACCCCGGAAGTAGTCCTCGAGGCTGCCGGGCTTGGCGATGGGATCGAAGGTCGGGTTGGGAATGAACTTGTTGACCTTGCCGGCCACCATGAACCGCTGCCTGCCGTCGATCGTCGCCCACTGCATGCAGCGTTTGCGCATGGACGGGTCGATGTGGCGGATGAAGGCGTCGGGCGCCTCGTAGTAATGGTTGTCCACATCGAAGGCCTGAAACCCGAGTTCTGGCGCCATATGGTCATGATACCGGTGATGCCAGCCGGCGGGTCCTAACGCGGGCCTGACTCGTCGGGCGGCACCATATGCACTATTATCGATATTTTCTGTGAATACAATTATATCTCACATCGAACACTGCTAACTTGTGCTCCATGGACCCGACAATTGCTGCCACCGTCATCGGCGTGCTGTTGTCGGTCTGCTTGGCTGCCCTCGCGACAGGGTTCGCCTGGCTCCGTGCCGACATGAACTCCCGCTTCGAGAGACTTGAAGCAAAGGTGGACGACCTGATTATGGCGCTCGCCCGCAGCGGGCAGCTAATCGATCCAGGGGTCTCAGACGGCGATGACTGACTCGCCGTAGCGGTGGAGGGCTTCCAGGGCGTGGGATAGGGAGTCGCCCGGGATGCCTGCCGCGCACCAAGTGACGCCCAGACCGGCCAGCTCGTCCAAGGCTTCGCGGTGGGCATCGGGGTTGAAGTCATCGTCGGCGGGGTTGCCACCGGCCAATGTCATGAACGAGACGTCGAGCTCGGAGGGGTCGCGCCCGGCGGACTCGGCTTGACGCCGGAGGTCTTGGAGCATGGAGCGCAGGTCGTCCAACGTCTCTAGGGGGACCGTCCGGGCAGTGGCCGCCAGGCCTCGCGGAGCGGGGAACGGCACCCAGCCATCGGCCTTCTCGACAACCCGGCGGCGGCTCAGACGACTGTTGCCCCCTATCCAGATCGGTATCCGACCTGAGGGCTTGGGGTTGACGGTCTGGCCGTGGGCGGTGAAGTGCCGGCCCTCGTAGCGGAAGTCGTCGGTGGTCCACACGCCCCGCATGACCTCGATGGCCTCGTCAAAGAGGTCGTTGCGCTCCTCGAAGTCCACCCCCAGGGCCCGGTACTCGCCTTTCAGGTAGCCGGTGCCGACGGCGAGCACGAACCGCCCGTTGGACAGGGCGTCGATGGTGGCCACCGACTTGGCCACCAATAGCGGATTGCGATACGGCAGCACCACCACGTTGGGGATCAGCAGCAGCCGCTCGGTGACCGCGGCACAGAAGGCCAGCGCAGCGAAGGGGTCGAGCGCGTCGTGGCCGCCGGCAGCCATCCAGCGGTGCGTCGGAGCGGGATGGTCGGTGAAGCCGATCCCGTCGAACCCCGCTTCCTCGGCCGCTCGGGCGAATTCCGCGACTCCTTGCCGGGTGGCGAACTCGGCGCTGCAACGGCCGGACGCCAGCGGGTAAGTCACCGAGAATCTCCTCCGCGCACCCTTCCGACCCTCGGCTCGCTCGGCGCACGCTCGCACGTCATCGAGCCCCGCATCGGTCGGTGCCCTCCCGGAAGCGTCGATAGCGACCTTCGGCCGCAGCGGAGTGTGCGGGCCGGGGCTCCACCCGGCGCGAGACCCGACCCCATCGCCGAGCATCTGACGTGTCGGCCTCGAGACCGGCCGTGACCCGGCTGTGGTAGGCCGCGCCGAGGGCCGCGCTGTACGGCTCGGCGGCCACATCCACCGCCAGACCCGTCGTGTCGGCCAGCGCCTGCATCCAGGCTGCCGACTTGGTACCGCCACCGACGGCCACGATCCGATCAGCGCGGAGGCCAGAGAGATCGATGTGGTGGCGCACCACGAAGCCGGCCGACTCGTAGGCGGCCATCAGCACGTGGGCAGATGTGTGGCCGACATGCAGGTCGAGCAGTTCGGCCCTCCGTTCGGGGTCGTGCAGCGGCGTGCGCTCGCCTCTCGGGTAAGGCAGCCACACCGGCAAGTCGTCGGGACCGAGCAGCAGCAGCTCCTCAGGAGGGGTGTCGCCGACCAGAGCCCGGACCCGATCGATGAACAGGCCACCGGCGTTGCTGGCCCCGCCAACGGCCATGAGGCCGGCCCGGGCCGAGGGGAACGTCCACAGGCCGTCGACCTCGATCCACTGGTCGGTGAGCACAAACGGCAGCAGGGTCGTGCCGCACATCACCAGCACGTCGCCGACCTCGCCGCAGGGGGCCACCAACTGCTCGCCCAGCGCGTCGATGGTGCCGGCCGACACCAGGGCACCGTCTCG
>JAKZWH010000298.1:0-3601 GCA_047515615.1 Acidimicrobiales bacterium
CTGGCGCCGGGTCATGCCCACCGCCCGCAGCAGCCCGATCTCGCGGGTGCGCTCGAACACCGACAATGTGAGGGTGTTGACGATCCCGACCAGGGCCACCACCAGTGCGAACAGCAGGAACACGTTCACCAGGGCCAGCACGGTGTTCAGGTTCGACTCCGCAGTCTCCTGGAATTGCTGGCGGTCCTCCAGGTTGGCCTGCGGGTAGGCCGTGAGCACGTCGTCGAGCAGTGCCCTCGACGCTTCCGGGTCGGCGCTGGCCGCCTTTATGGCTACCCAGTCGTCGAAGGCGTCCGCGGCGGCCGTCTGCTGGTGCAGCGAGTTGTCGATCAGCCACTCGCCCCAGAAGGGCTGCTGGGTCTGGGCATAGATCGCGCCGACAGACACCGCAAGCGTCTCGCCGCTCACCAGCGTCAGCTCGACCTGGTCTCCGAGGGACAATCCCCAGTCGTCGGCCACCTCGTCGTTGACGAGAAGCGCGGAGGTCGCGTCGATGCCGTTGAGGGAGCCGTCGGTGACGTCGAGGTTGGCGACCTCGCCGATGGTGGCCAGGTCGGCGATGGTGACGAAGGTCTCGTCGATGCGGTTCGGAGCGACCGCGCTGGTGATCTGCACCAGGTCGGTGTCGAGGCCGACCACCGCGCCCGCGCCCGCATCTCGCAGGTCTTCGGCCAGGGTCTTGGGCAGCCCCGAGATGGTGTCGGCGCTGATCAGGTAGTCGGCCCTCACCGCGCTGGTGAGGTTCTCGGAGAAGGTGTCCTTGAGGGACTGGCCCACCACCAGCACCATGGCCACCAGCGCCAGGCCGATCGTGAGCGCCACCGCGGTGGCCGCGGTCCGGCGGGGGCTGCGGGCCGCGTTGTCGCGGGCCAGCCGGCCCGGTGTGCGAAAGATCCGCGGCAGGGGCCGGGCCAGCGCGGCCACGACGGGTCCGGCGATCAGCGGGCTGAGCACGGCCACCGCCACGAACACCACCGCCGCCCCCACGCCCAGCGACAGGAGTTGGGCGGTCGTGGAGTCGAAGTCGGCGAACAGCCCCCGTCCGGTGAGAATGAGCCCGGCGGCGGTCAGGACGGCGCCCGCGATCGGCCGCCAGCGGCGCCGGTGCCCGCCGTCGTCTCCGGCGTGCTCCTGCAGACCGGCCACCGGCGACACCCGGGACGCCTTGAACGCAGGGACCAGCGATGCGATTACGGTGAAGCCGACTCCCACCCCGAACGCCGAGGCCACGGTGCGCGGCCTCAGAGGCAGAGGACCGTCGGGGAGGGAGGCGCCGAACGCGGAGAACAGCGCTTCGAGCCCCAGGGCGCCGAGCACGCCCAGCCCGATGCCCACCCCGGACGCGGCCAGGCCGATGACCAGCGACTCGATCAGCACCGAATGGCGCACCTGCCGGGGGGTGGCTCCCAGCGCACGCAGCAGCGACAGCTCGCGCACCCGCTGCCCCAGCACGATGTTGAAGGTGTTGGAGATGATGAACGTGCTGACGAACAGCACCACGAAGGCGAAAGTCAGCAGGACCGTCTGCAGCGGCCCGATGAAGAACTCGAAGAAATCGCCGAACTCCTCGGCGGCCTCCTCGGAGCTGATCACCTCGGCCCCGACGGGCAGGCCCGCCTCGATGCGGTCCCGGACTTCCTCGAGGTCGGCGCCGGGCTCGGCCCGCACGTCGATCTCGTTGAACAGGCCCTCGTAGCCGAGCACCTCCTGGGCGGTGGCGGTATCGAACACCGAGAATACGAGCCCGGCGCCGGCGTCCTCGGGGAAGCCGAACTGCATGGTGCCGGTAAGGGTGAAGGTGCGGGGCCCGGTGGGGGTGACCACCGGGTAGGCGCGGCCCAGTTCGTAGTCGTAGTTGGAGAACGTCGCGGTGTCGATGGCGAACTCCGAGAGCCCGGCGGGCCACTCGCCGGTGATGAGGAAGTACTGCGAGAGCGACTCGTCCTCGATCCAGTTGACGCCCGCGAGGGGCCCTCCGAGGGTGGATACGGCCTCGCCGGAGCCGTCCACGGGGATCACCCCGCGCACGAAGAAGCGCCCCTCGGCGGCCTCCACCCCCTCGACGGTCCGGATGCCGTCGGCGAGGCTGTCGGGAACGGGCGGCGTGTTGGCGATCTCGCCGAAGGGGAGCGCACCTCGCACGGTGAAGTCCTTGCCCGTGTTTATGTCCACGCCGATCTCGTCGAAGGTGGCCCGCAGCGAGTCGGCGGTCACGAAGGCGGCCACTACGAAGGTCACGCCCAGAACGATGGTTCCCGCGGTCAGAGCGAAGCGGATCTTGTGGGCCAGAAGCGACTTGAGGGCCAGACGCAGCATGTAGGGGTTTGCCTAGTTGGAGGGGCGGTCTGAGCAGCGGGCCTCAGGCGCCGAGCCTGGTCATGTGCTCGCGGATGGTCCCGGGCGTGGGATCGGCCAGCTCGCTCACGATCTTGCCGTCCACCAGGAATACCACCCGGTCGGCGAACGAGGCGGCCACCGGGTCGTGGGTGACCATGACGACGGTCTGGCCCATCGAGTCGACCGCGTCGCGTATGAAGCCCAGGATCTCACCCGCGGTGTTGGAGTCGACGTTGCCGGTGGGCTCGTCGGCGAAGATGATCTGAGGCTTGCTGGCCAGGGCCCGGGCTACCGCCACCCGCTGCTGCTGGCCGCCGGAGAGCTCGTTGGGGCGGTGCTTGACCCGGTCGGCAAGTCCGGTGGCCCCGACCACCTCGTCGATCCAGGCGGTGTCGCCCTTCTCGCCGGCGAGGTCCATGGGCAGGGTGATGTTCTCGATGGCGGTGAGGGTGGGCACGAGGTTGTAGGCCTGGAACACGAAGCCGACGTGGTCGCGGCGCAGCAGCGTGAGGTCGCGCTCGGACAGGGTGGTCAGATCGGTGTCACCGATGATCACCTGGCCCGACGTGACGGTGTCGAGCCCGGCCATGCAGTGCATGAGGGTGGACTTGCCCGATCCCGACGGGCCCATGGTGGCGGTGAATCGGCCCTGCTCGAAGGCCACGTCGATGGCGTCGAGGGCGCGCACCTCGGTGTCGCCCGAGCCGTAGATCTTGGAGGCGGCCACGGCCCGTGCGGCCACAGCGAGGGTCTGCGTGGGGGAGGGGGTCACAGGTTCTCCTAGGCACTGGTCGGAAGGCTCGGGCGGGACTCTACGAGCCGCCTGATCCTCCCCAACCGGGGACATTCCTTGACTTGTCCCGAGAGCCGGAAAGGTTTCGGGGCATAGGCCCTCCGCCCGAGCGGTGGCCGAACTTCAAGCGGTTAGCGACATCTGGTGTGGCTGACTGCTTGATGTTCCCGGCCTCCCGGCGTGGCTGGAACAGCGTGGTACCGGTTTGAGGTATGAGGCCCTCAATGATCAACCTTGAAAATACGCTCGCAAATGGCGGTTGTTCTAGGATATCGCCGGAACGGCCCGGGGGCGGGCGACCCGCCGCGGTCCGGCGCTACGGTGACGGCCCATGCAGCCCTACAAGATTGCCACTTGGAGCGAGGTGCCCGACCGGGAGCCGGTTGGGGCGCTGGTCAGCAACGTCGACTTGGTCGTCGTGCGCTTCGACGGGAACCACTCGGTGCTCTACGGGCGCTGCCTGCACCGGGG
>JAKZWH010000299.1:0-6874 GCA_047515615.1 Acidimicrobiales bacterium
CCTCCTCGAGTATCCGTATCCGCTGGCCGAGTGCTGGGCCACGATCGCCCCCGGGTGCCCGCTGGTCCCCGACCAAGTGGTCGACGGGGCGCTGCGCCCGCCCGATGCGCCGGGCCTCGGGATCGAGATCGACTACGAGGCCGTAAGGTCTCGCCCGTACCAGCCTCCCGCTGCGCGGACCGGCCCCTCGCCGCGGTACGCCGGCAACGTCTGAACCACAGGAGGTCGCAAAATGACCGACACCGCCTCATCACCCGCCGCGACCGCAGCCCCGGCCGGCGAGCCGCCGCCATCGCTGCTCACCCACATCGCGCTGCCGGTGCGCAGCCTCGGCGACACGCTGGCGTTCTACGAGAAGTTCACAACCCTGGTGAAGATCTCCGAGCGCCACGACCCCGAGACCAAGATGCGCACCGCCTGGCTGGCCAACGAGCGCGACATCACCGCCCCGGGGGCGGCCCGCTTCGTGATCGTGATCATGGAGGGGGCGCTGCCCAAGCAGATCACCGGCGACATCGTCGAGGAGTACGGCTTCCTCACCTCCATCGCCCACCTGGGAATCTCCCTCGACAGCCGGGCCGAGGTGGACGACGTGGCCCGGCTGGCCGCCGAGGACGGCTGCCTCGTGCTCGGCCCCATGTACCGCAACCCCGACGTGGGCTACATCTGCCTGATCAAGGACCCCGACGGCAACAACGTCGAGTTCTCAGTGGAGCAGGTCCTGGGCTGAGCCGGAGATCGTCGCGGGCTCCGGGCGCAAATTGATGCAGTTGACGCCCCTCAGGGGCCATAACTACGTCAATTTCGGGTAGGGGGCGAGCTAGGCGCTGTCGGCGGGCTTCTCGGAGGCCGAGCCGGGCACGTAGCTGCCCTTGTTGCGCCACAGCACCACCTCGTTGCCCCAAGGGTCGCGGAAGCCGGCGTGGCGGGCGTCAAACTCCTCCCAGTAGACCTCGTCCCACATCTTGGTGGCGCCCATCTCGATGGCGAGGGCGAGCTTGGCCGGCGGATCGTCGACCATCACATAGATGCGGGGCACCGGCCCGCTGACAGGGGTGGTCTCCAGGTGGATGCCCAGATTGGGCTTCACGCCCGGCAGCACCTCGTGGAACTCCCCGGCGGGGCGGCGCTTGTACTTCCAGTCGAACATCTTCTCGTAGAACTGCGAGGTGGCCTCGGGGTCGGGCGTGGGCAGGTCCACGAAGATGAGAGGGTTAACCATGGCGGTCACTCCTTCGTAGTGGTCGATTGTCGATGTCGAGTTGGTGATTTCGAGCCGTTGGCGACAGTTGGAGGCCAGCGCCGCCTCCGGCCACGCTAGACGGAACCTTCGAGCCGGGCGACCGCGGCGTCCCCCAGCGCCACGAACCGCTCGTAACCGGCCCGGTAGGCCTCATCGGGCGTCGGCTCGATCCGGGTCATGGCCGCCAGCGGCCATGAATCCATGGTCTCGGCACCGACGGGGTCCCACCACCCCAGCGCCGAGCCCGCAGCCAGCGCGCAGCCGTGGGCCGAAAGCTGTTCGGGCCTCTCGGGCACGTCCACGGCCACCTCCAGCACCGCCGCCTTGATCGAGCACCACAGGCGGCTGAGCGCCGGGGAGCCCCCGCAGCACATCACGTCCATCTCCACCCCGGACGCCCGCAGCTCCTCCTGGATGTGCCGCAGGCCGTAGCCGGCCGCCTCCAGCACGGCCCGGGCGATCTCGGCCGGGCCCGCATCGAAGGTCAGCCCGTGGATCTCGCCCCGCAAGCGGGGCTCCCACCGAGGCGATCTCTCGCCGTCGTGGTACGGCAGCACCAGGACCCCGCCCGCGCCCGGGGCCACGCCCCCCGCCAGCGACAGCAGCTCTTCGATGGGTCGACCCGACGTGGCCGACCACCACTCCAGCAGCTGCCCGTGCCCGTTGGTCGCCCCACCGACCACCTCTACCCCAGCCACCGGGCTGAAGAATCCGAGCATCTCAGCGGGGCGCTCTGCCGCCGCCACGGCCACGCCCAGGCCTCCGGTGCGCCCGCCGGGGTCGTGGCCCCTGCCGGGCGTGACGAGCCCTCCCGCCCAGAAGCTCATGTAGGCGTCGTTGGAGGCGCTCACCAGCGGCGTGCCCGCGGCCAGGCCCAGCGACCCGTCGCACTGCCCGATCACGGTGCCCACCTCAACCCGCTCGCCGTAGCCCGGGATGGTCTCCTCGCCGGGCCACAGCCCCTGGACGTCGCCCGCGCCCAGGCAGCGCAGCGCCCAGTCCCAGATCTGCGCGCCCGCCAGCGGGCGTTGCAGCTCATCGCAGAGGAACTCGAGCTGGGCGAGATGGTGTTCGGTGCGGCCCAGGCCGTTTCCGGCGGGATGGCGGCACGTCGCGGCCAACCCGATTGCGTCATTGCCCTCGACGTCGGCGGCCAGCGGCACCGTGGTGGGGCTCTGCCCGCCAACCCCGACGGCCGCGATCTCCAGGCCGGAGTCGCCGACCCTGGCCAGCAGACAGCCCATGCCGTCGAGCCAGGCCGCGGGGTCGGCTCGGCCCGGCGGCCAGGATGCGGCCCCCTCGAAGGGCTCGTACATCCACAGCTTCACAGCCCCGTCGGGGGCAAGCGCCACCGCGCGCGCGCCCCCGGTCCCCAGGTCGACGCCGACCACGACCGGATTCATCGCGACTCGCCCCCGTGCCCGCTCAGGCTCGCCGCTCAGCCCACCATCACCCGGTAGACGGGCTGCGAAGCGGCCAGAGCCAGAGCGTCGGCGACGTCAGCCAGGTCGTACCGGGCCGTCACCAGACGGTCGAGGTCGCCCGCGAGCGCCCGCGACTGCAGCAAACCCGCGGCAGTCCGCCAGTCCGCAGGCTCCTGGCTGAACACTCCGATGATCGACAGCTCGTGGTGGTGGACGCGGTCCGCTCCCACCGACGCCATGACGTCTTTGGGGAAGGCCCCGTACAGGACCACCGCGCCCGCGTCGTCGCACAGGTCCAGAGCGAGTTCCACCGCGCCCGGGACTCCCGCGGTGACGAAGACGATGTCGTGGTCCGCCTCCCTCTGGTCCACGTCATCGGGAGCCGCCACCCAGGCCGCGCCGGCTTCGACTGCCTCGGCCCGGCGCTGGTCGCTCACGTCTATCAAGCCGACCGATGCCGCGCCCCACGCCCGGCACAGCGCCATGTGGAGGCGGCCCATGTAGCCCGCGCCGATGACAGCCACCCGGTCGCCGGCCCGGAAACCGCTCAACCGCACCGAATGCACCACGCAGGCCAAAGGCTCGCCCATGGCGGCGTGCTCGACCGGGATCTCGCCGACGCAGAAGGACTGGGCCGCGGCCACTCTCACCACCTCGGCCAGGCCGGCTCCCATCGAGATGGTGCCGTCGCTCAGGGTTCCGCCCTGGGGTCGCTTGCACAGCGCGCTGCGGCCCCGCCGGCACATATGGCAGGTGCCGCAACGGGTGAGCAGGTCCATGGTGACCAGGTCGCCGACCTGCGGAGCCCCGGGGAGCGACACCACCGCATCGCCCGCCTCGACCACCCGGCCCGCGGCCTCGTGGCCCGGGGCGACGGGATATATCTGCTTCGTCCCGGCGAACAGGCGGCGCTCCATGGTGCACAGTCCGCACGTGCCCACCTCCACCAGCACGTCGTCGGGGCCGGGCCGGGGCCGGGGCTCGTCGCGGAGCTCGACCGCTCCCGGTCCGGTGACCACTGCTACCTGCATGACGCTCCTAACTCGGGCGGGCTCCCCCGACTCGGCCACCCGCAGGGAGCAAGGATGTCGGAGGTTTGCTCAATCGTTGCCGCAACCGCACACAGCCGCCCACTCTAGGGGCCCCTCGGATAGGTCACGGCCTCACGGTGAAGCATCCACTCTCCCGCTCCTGTTCGCTACGCTCACGGGCCGCTCGGACCTGCTTTCCCGCTCCGCGCCTCGCAAGAGCCTCATCAACTGCGGCCTATCCGCTCGGCCTCTAGGCACACGGAATGTGGGGCCAGCGATGGGGAATTTCAAGCCCGGCCCGCGCTAGCAGCGACTTCTGGGCAGCGGCAGCCTCAGCGCGAAGGTCGGCGATATCGACAGTGGTGCACGTACCGTCTCTGACGACGAGCCGGCCGGCCACCACGACGTCGCGCACCGACCGCCCGTCGGTTCCCCACACGAGATGCAGGACCGTCTCCCCCCGGGGCGTCCAGCCGATCGACGACGTGTCGTGCACCACCATGTCGGCCTGCTTGCCCGGCTCCAGGCTGCCGATCCGGTCGTCCATGCCGATGGCCGCGGCCCCGGAGATGGTGGCCAGCTCGAACGCGGTGTGGGCGCCGAAGCGCTCGGGATCGACTCGGGTGTCGCGGGCCAGCCCGGCGGCCAGCGCGGCCACGCGCAGTATGTCCGCGGTGTCGCCCGCGTTGGAGGCGTCGCAGCCGAGGGCCACCCGCCCGCCCCGCTCCACGATCTCGGCGTGGCGGCCCTGGCCGGCGACTCCCTGGCCCAAGCGCAGATAGGCCCACGGGCAGTAGGCGATGGCCGTCGAAGTGCTCAGCACCAGCTCCACTTCACGGTGGTCGAGCCACACGCCGTGGCCGACCAGCAGGTGCGGTCCCAGCACTCCCAGCGCATCCAGGTGGGCCAGGGGACGCAGGCCGGTGCGGGCCAGGTAGCGCTCGGGATCCGATGAGGTGGGCGACATGTGCATGGTGAGGCCGGTGCTCCGGTCCCGGGCCAGCTCCGCGGCCCCGGCCAGCAGCTCGTCGGAGGCGAGGTCGTGGCCCACGAGCGTCACCCACCCCTCGATCAGTCCGCCTCCTCCGAAGGCGTCCACCACCTCGCGCTGGCGTTCGAGCACCTCTGCGGCCGGAGCGGCGAACGGGCCCTCTTCGATGTCCCAGCCCCAGGTGCCCATCGTGCCGCGGATGCCGGCTCGCCGCATCCCGGCCGCGGCCCGATGCGGGTTGGCCACCGTGCCCGCCTCCACCACCATGGTCACCCCGTTGACGAGGTTCTCGACCGAGGACAGCACCGCCGACAGCTCGTCGTCGTCGCCGGTGTGGGCTCCGTGGGCCGGCACCGACCATTCGAAGATCGATGCTCCGGGGGGAAGCAGGTCGGGGATGCAGCTGCGGATGAGGGGGTCACCGGTCAGGTGCTGGTGGGCGTTGACCATCCCAGGCGTGACCACACAGCCGGTGGCATCGATCATCTCCGCCTCCGGGTAGCGCCCGGCCAGCTCCGTGGTCGATCCAACCGCGGCGATGACGTCGCCGGCCACCGCCACCGCGCCTCCGACGAGCACCTCCCGGGCCGGGTTCATGGTCACGACATCCCCGCCGGCCACCAGCAGCGTGACTGGCGCGGGGGCGCTCTCGGTGGTCTCGACGGTCACCGCCGCCGAGCATAGGCGGCGGTGACCGTGCGAGAATCAGCGGGTGCAAGCTTCCAGAACGCCCGCAGCCTCCGGGGATACGCACGCCTCTATGACGCCGCCGGTCCGCAGGACGCGGCCTTGATCCTCAACCCGGGCCAGGGCCGCATCGACGGCGACCACTACCTCCCGGTCACCCCCGAGACCAGCCGGTGGGGCTGGTGGCCGAATCGCCGGATTGCCCCGGTGATGTCGGTGGACGACGGCGCGGTGGTCACTGTGGACACGCTGTCGCACGAGGGGATCCTCGAGGTCCAGGGCCGCGACCCCGAAGCCTACTTCGGGTCCCTCGGCGTGGGCCGCAGCGACGTGCTCGACGACGCGGTGGAGATCGCTCGCGACGTCCCGCACACCTTCGACGTGGACGGCTCGCACGTCGTGACCGGGCCCATCGATGTCCGCGGCGCCGAGCCCGGGGACCTGCTACGGGTGGATGTGCTGGGCTTCGCCCTGCGAGTGCCCTACGGCGTCACCACCAATCGCCACGGACTCGGAGCGCTGCCCGACGAGATGCCCGACGGATCCGAGCCCCCCGAGACGCTGTGGCCGGGCGCCCCAGAGCGGGCCGTGAACGTGTTCACGACGGTGGAGGGCGACGCCGAAGCGGGTCAGGCGGTGATCCGCTACGGCGCCGGACGAGCCCTGAGCTACCCGATCGCGCCGTTCCTCGGGATGATGGGCGTGACTCCCGACACGGCCGATCCCGTGCGCACCCGCCCGCCGGGACTCCACGGCGGCAACCTCGACATCAAGCACCTCGTGAAGGGCGCGACGCTGTACCTGCCGGTGCAGACGCCCGGGGCCGGCTTCGCGGTGGGCGACCCGCACTTCGCCCAGGGCAACGGCGAGGTTGCCCTGACCGCGCTGGAGGGCTCGCTGAGAGCCGACCTGCGCCTGTCGGTTCTGCGGGGCCCCGAGGCCCGCCGAGCCTGCGGGCTGATCGAGAACCCCTTCGGCGAGACCGACGACCACTGGATCCCGATCGGGCTGCACGCCGACCTCAACGAAGCCATGCGGGAGGCGGTCCGGGAAGCTCTGCGCTTCTGCGAGAGCCGCCTCGGCCTGCCCCGCCACATCGCCTACGCGTATCTGAGCTGCGCAGCGGACTTCGAGGTCACCCAGGTGGTCAACGAGATCAAAGGCGTCCACTGCCTGATCGCCAAGCGCGACTTCAGCTGAGCGCGTCGAATCTTGGCGCCTGGGGACCCGAGGCGGGGACGGTGCCTCGTATGCGCAGCCAGCCGGCGACCACCAGCGCCAGCACCGTCAGGCCGACTAGAGCCCAGGTGGGGCCGGGTCCACGGCTCTCATACAGCCACGCCGCGGGGAGCGACACGAAGGCGGCCACGAAACCGCTGGCCACCACCAGGCCGATGCCGATCCCGCTGAACCCGAACTCGTCGCGCACTACGCCGAGCACCGTGACGATCCCGCCGATGCCCCCAGCCGTCACCCCCATCAGCAGCTGGAAGGGCAG
>JAKZWH010000300.1:0-8556 GCA_047515615.1 Acidimicrobiales bacterium
CCAGATCGAGGATGCCGGCCAGCCCGACCACGACGTTGAGCCCCAACGCCAGCAGCACGAACAGCCCGACGTTGGCGAGCAGCTCGTTGGTGAGCTTGCCCGCGAACAGCGGCAGGATCACGAGGGCCGCTGCGGTGGCGATGATTATCAGGCCGTTGGTGCGGGTCCGCTTGGTGTCCTCGAGTGCGGCGATGCGGGCCCGGGCTTGGCGCAGCCGGCCCTGAGCCAGCACCGCGAGGGCGCCCGATCCGACCGCGAGGCCTATGGCGCTTGTCCAGGCCACTCCTCCCCGGCTGGCATAGAGGCGGTCGGTGAGCGCCTCGAGTCTCATGCCCTCGGCCAGGTCCACCACCAGCGGCTCCAGCACAGCGGCGCCTCCGACGGCGAGCGGCATCGTCACCACCGCGCGTCGAATCCGCGGGCTGAGCAGCCGAAGGGTCCCGCCCACCGCTCCGGCCACGGCACCGATCACCAGCCAGATCACCACCGCGAACCACGTCTCGTTGCCGAAGCTGAGCAGCTCCAACAGCATCGGGCTCCAGTTGACCAGCGGGTCGCGCAGATTGAAGTTGGCCAGCAGCACCGCCAGCAGCGACAACCCGCCGCCGGCGAGGGCCCCGCAGGCGGCGCCGCCGAGAGCCTCGTATGGGCCGGCGGCGAACATCGGAACGCCTTCCCGTTTGATCTGATGCCCGACGCGATGGCCGGCCGCGAAGGGAAGGATCAGCAGCACGAGGTAACCCATGCTCAGCACGGGCTTCACGATCACCCGCTCGTCGAGACTGACCGGCATGTTCGACAAACCGATGAAGATCTGCGCGAACGCGGCGATGGCCCCCATGCGCACCAGCCGTCGCCAGTCCTGCGCCAGCGGCGGTCGCGGGGCCGCTAGATCAGGCGCGGCCTCGCCACCGGAGGCGGTCGGCGGAGGCAGGGTCGCGGTCATGTGCGGTCGTCAGCGCTCAGGTGCTCGCCGAACAGGCCCGCAGGGCGCAGCAGCAGCACGCCGATCAACACAGTGAAGGCCACTGCGTCGCGCAGCTGCGACACCCCCCTGACGCCGAGCGGCTCCAGGATCAGCAGGGGTCCGACCGACTCGGCCACGCCGATCGACAGCCCGCCCGCCATCGCCCCGCCGAGATGGCCGATGCCCCCGACCACGGCCGCGCTGAATGCCTTGATGCCGGGAAGGAACCCGGTGGAGTGGATCACGCTGCGGAACAGGATCCCCCACAGGATCCCCGCCATTCCCGCCATGGCCCCGCCCACGGCGAAGACCTTCACGATGGTGCGGTTCACGTCGATGCCCATCAGCGAGGCGATCTCGGGGTCCTCGGCCACCGCCCTCATCGCTTTGCCCGACTTGGTGCGATTGACGAAGTACCACAGGCCCGTCATCGAGACCGCGGCCACCACCATCACCAAGATCTTGGCCCCCTCGATCTGCACGATGGTGTGTTTGTCCTTCACCCAGTCGGGCACGTCGGGGTAGGCCTTGGCGGACGGGCCCAGCAGCACTATCGAGGCGTTCTGGATGAAGAACGACACGCCGATGGACGTGATCAGCGGGATCAGTCGCGGCGCCCCCCGCAGTGGCCGGTAGGCGACCCGCTCCATGATCACGGCCGTAAGAGTGCAAACGATGACCGACACCACCACGATCAACAGCAGCGAGCCGATGAAGTTGCTCTCCCACAGGCCGGCGTCTGCGAGCTTGTTGGAGGTGATCATCCCGGTCATGGCGCCCACCATGAACACCTCGCCGTGGGCGAAGTTGATGAAGCCGAGAACGCCGTAGACCATCGAGTAGCCCAGCGCGATCAGACCGTACATGCAGCCCTGGGCCACCCCCGACACCACCAAACCCCGGAACTGGGCGCCGGTAAGGCCGGTGGCATCGGGATTGGCCCACCGGGCGAAGGGATTGTCGGTGTCGATCTCCTGGGCGATGAAGGCCAGGATCCCGACGACGACCACGGTCAGCGCCGCCACCCGCAGGAAGGTCAGGAACCAGTCGACGCCGGTGCGGGGCGCGCCGCGCCGCGCCGCGCGTCTTCGAGTCATCGATTCGATCCTAGTGCTAGCGCCGGACCCGCTTCGACCTTGGTGCTAGCGACGGACCCGCTTCGATCCTAGTGCTAGCGACGGACCCGCAGCAGCGGCCACGGATCGGGCTCGCCGGCGATGTCGACCACCACCATCGACGGTCCGGGGTGAGCCAGGGACCTGTCCAGCACCGCAGGCAGCGCCTCGGGGCCAGAAGCCCGCTCGGTACGCACGCCCATGCTCTCGCCGAAGGCGACCCACTCCGGGTTCTTGAGGCTGGAGGCGATAGTGCGGTCCGGTCCGAACCGTTGCCGCTGCAGGCGCTGGACGTTGCCGTAGGCGCCGTTGTCGAACAGCAGCACGGTGGTGTTGATGCCGTGCTGCACGGCGGTGGCCAGCTCGGTGGCGGTGAACAGCATCCCGCCGTCGCCGACGATGGTGAGCTGGGCCCGCTGCGGCGCCGCGGCGGCGGCGCCGATGCCGTGGGCGACGCCCGCGCCGAGCGTGCCTGCTCCGCCAGTGGCCAGATACGCCCGGGGCCGGCGGTGCTCGTAGGCGATGTGGGCGACGAAGGCGACCTGGGTCACGTCCTCGACGATGACCCCGTCGTCGGGCATTACCGACCGGATGGCCCGCAGGTAGCTGAGCTGGGGCTCCAGATAAGCGATCCGTTCGAAGTGCCGGGCTCGCAGCTCGGCCATCTCGGAGGTGCGATCGTCCCGGCGGCGGTTGTGCCGGCCGAGGGCGTCGACGAGCAGCCGGCACGCTTCGGCGGCGTCGCCGTGGACGCCGACGGTGCCGGTGCCGTAGCGGTCGAGTTCGGCGGCGTCGATGTTGACCTGCACGATCTGCTGGCCCTCCCGCACGCCCCACTCCACGTTCGGGAACTCCATGCGGGTGCCGATGCCCACCACCACGTCGGAGGTCAGCCATAGCTTGCGGCCCATGGTCAGGTAGGCGTGCAGGCGGTGGCGGGTGTCGAGCACGCCGAGCCCCATATGACGGGCGAACACCGGCGCCTCCAGCGTCTCGGCCAGCTCCCTCACCGGCTCGGACGCGTCCTGGGCGCCTCCGCCCACCATGATCAGCGGACGGCGGGCCTGCCCCAGGACTCGGGCGGCCTCCTCGATCCGTTCGGTGTCGATGGCTGGCCTGGAGGCTCGGGGCGCTTCGAGGACGCCGTCGGCCGGCTGGCCCCACACGTCGACGGGCACCTCCACGGCCACCGGACGGGGGACGCCGGACACCAGCTCGTCCATTGCCTGCTGCCACACGCCGGCAGCGTCAAGGCCGCTGCCGATGTAGTCCGTGTGCTTGGTCAGTTGGCGCAGCACGTCCGCAGGATCGGGCAGGTCGTGCAGTATGCCGGTGCCGCGGCCCCGCCACTTCGAGGGGAGGGCCCCGATCAGAGCCAGCACCCTGGCGTTGCCCCAGTAGGCGCTGGTGAGACCGGCCGCGGCGTTGAGCATCCCGGGGCCGGGCACCACGCACAGGGCGGCCGGACGGCCCGTGACCTGGGCCGCTCCCAGGGCCATGTAGGCCGCGCCCTGCTCGTGGCGGGTCACGACGGGCCGTATGTCGCGGGCGTCGACGAGGGCGTCGAAGAAGTCGTCGTTCTGCACTCCGGGCAGGCAGAACAGGGTGTCGACGCCCAGAGATCGGAGGGCCTCTACCGCGAGATGGGCGACCGTCGCGGTCTCAGGCAGAGGATGCTCGACTCCTGCTGTCATGGCCGGCAGCGCTCGAGCAGGACCATGCGGCCTCTCAGTCCACGACGCAGGTGTTGACCATCTCGCCGATGCCCTCGATGGCGGTGCGCACCACCGCTCCCGGTGTTAGAGCCTCCTTGGGACTGCGGGCGTGCCCCACGCCGCTCGGCGTGCCGGTGGCGATGATGTCGCCCGGGTCGAGGGTGATGATCGTGCTCAAGTCGGCCACGATTTCTGCGGGGCCGAACACGAGCTGGTCGGTGTTGGACGACTGCTTGGTGACGCCGTCGACGATGCAGCTCACGTTCAGTCCCGTTCCGTCGCCGATCTCGTCGACGGTGACCAGCATCGGACCGACCGGCGTGGATCCCTCGAAGGTCTTGCCGGCGAGGAACTGCGTGGTGCGGGTCTGCCAGTCGCGGATCGAGACGTCGTTGAGCACCGTGAACCCGGCGATGGCCGAGAGGGCCTCGTCGGGTCCGGCGTTGCGCACGGCGCGGCCGATGACCACGGCCAGCTCGACCTCCCAGTCGGCGCTGATCGACACCTCGGGCGGGGGCAGCCGGATCGGGTCGTAGGGCCCGGTCAGCGCCCGGCGGTACTTGGCGAAGTAGGTGGGCGCGGTGGGCAGCGGGTTGTTGGTCTCCGCGGCGTGGTCGCGGTAGTTGAGCCCGACGCAGACGATCTTGTCGGGCGCGGGCACCACCGGAGCCAGGTCTGCGCCTTCCAGCGCCAGCGCACCTCCCGCTTCATCGACGGGCAGGCGACCCGAAGTGACCGGTCCGGCCGCGAGCACGGCCCGCACGTCGGGCGCGTCCAGCAGGACTATCTCGTCGCCTGACACTCGGCCGGCGCGGGTGGCTCCGTCGATTCGGACGGTCACGAGTCGCATGGGGGTTCTCCGTTTGGCTGGGGGATGGGTTGCCTAGTCGACGGCGATGTCGGCGATGGTGCAGCCGACCGCGAATATCGGGATGGGAGCGTAGAAGTGGACGGTGCCCGGTCCGGCACCGGCCGCGGCTGCGGCGATGTAGGTGCGGATCTCGAAGCCGCCCTGGCCAGCATCGAGGTAGGTGTCGGTGTCGCTGTAGGCGCACAGCCGGTCGCGGTCGCCCGCGCACCACCGGTCGAGGAAGTCGCGGTCCCAGGCCTCATTGATGCGGCCCGAGTCGGGGGTGGCCGGCCAGTGCGAGATGCCGCCGGTGCCGATCACCGCGATGCGCTCTCCGACGCTGTCGGCGGCCCGGCGCAGCGCCTCGCCGAAACTCCAGGCTCTGCCCAGCGGGGTGAGGGGCGGTCCCTGGCAGTTGATGTTGGCCGGGATGATGGGAAGGTCGAAACGGGGGGTCAGGAAGTGCAGCGGAACCGCGATGCCGTGGTCGAGGCGCCACTCCTCGGCGTAGGCCACGTCGCAGGTCTGCATCACCTGTTCGATGAGGCGCTGGGAGAGGCTGCGCTCGCCGGGGGCCCGGAACTTGTCGATGCGCAGCCACTCGGGGTCCTCGATGGGTCCCTCGTAGTAGTCGGCCATGCCCATGGCGTAGGCGGGCATGTTGTTCATGAAGAAGTTGGCGAAATGCTCCGCGGCGACCACTACCAGAGCGTCGGGCTCGGCGGCCTCGAGCCGCAGCCTCATGGTGTCAAAGGCGGCGTAGAAGGCGTCGCGCACCTCGGGATCGGCCCGCTCGGATCGGCCTGTGATACCGGGGGCGTGGCTGCACACCCCCGCGTACACCAACGGCATCAGCCTGCCGCCGGGGCCCGGCTGGCACCCTGCCCGCCGTGGTCGCCTGCCGCGCGGTTCTGGCCGAGACGGAGGCTGTGGGCCTCCACGCCCTCGTAGCCGGCCAGCGCGTACACGCCCGCCCGCACCGGCCCGTGGCGCTCGATCCCGTCGCGCATGCGCTGGAGGTAGTCGGACCATTCGATCCCGCAGAACGCCGCGAAGTGCATGAGGATCTGGCCGTTCACTCCCAGGTGGTAGAGCAGTCCTACGTCGGGCTCGATGAGAGCCCCCCGCTCCTGGGTGTCGAGGTCGTAGCCGGCGATGGCCTCAGCCGGGTCACTGCGATAGGCCTGCTGCACCTGCTCGTCGCGATTGAGCTCGTAGAGGAACTTCTGCACGTTGTACAGGCTCATTGAAGCGCCAGACTACCAGCGTGTTCGGCGGCGGCAGGAGGGCTTGGAGGGCGGGTGCGCCCGGCCCCGACGGCGTGTTCCCATGAGCGAGTTCGACGTCGAGACGGCTATAGAGCCGGTCAGCGAGGGGGTGTGGGCCACCCGCTTGTCGGCCGGCTGGAATATCGGAGGCAACAGCAACGGCGGCTACGCGCTCACCTCGGTGCTGAGGGCCATGCGCTCGCTGGTTGCCCATCCCGACCCCATCTCGGTGACAACCCACTTCCTGCGCCCCGCCCAGGGCGACACCGACGCCGACGTGAGAGCCTCGGTGGTACGGGCCGGCCGCACGGTAAGCACGCTGCGAGGCTCGTTGTGGCAGGAAGGCAAGCAGCGGCTCGAGGTGGTGGCCGCCTTCTCGGACCTCTCCGCGGGGAACGGCGGCGGTCCTGAGATCACCGAGGCGCCGCCGACGATTCCTCCCGTCGAGGACTGCGTGCACCGCGGCAGCCTTGAACAAGGTGTGGAGCTGCCGATCCTGTCGCGGGTGGACGTCCATGTGCATCCCGACCACGCGCCCGCGGGAGGCAGCGACCGGGCCCTGATCGACGGCTGGATCCGCTTCAGCGACGGCACGCCGCCGTCCACGCTGGCGTTGCCCTTCTTCGCGGACGCCCTGCCGCCCTCGCTGTACCCCCTGCTGGGCTTCATCGGCTGGGTGCCGACCATCGAGCTGACCGTTCACGCCCGGCGGATTCCGGCACCGGGCTGGCTCCAGGTCCGCCAGGAGAGCCACGACCTCCACAACGGCCGGATGATCGAGTCGGGTTCGCTCTGGGACTCCACCGGCGCGCTGGTGGCCGCCTCCCGCCAGATCGGCCTGCTGCTGACCTGAGCCGACCGCACCCCTGGGTCAGGACCGGCAGCTCGGCCTCTAGGGCGCGCCGCTACTGGTAGATGATCACGTCGGGCACTCGGTCCAGCGCCTGGACCTCCTCTGGGGTCATCACCGGCCTGTCCTGGATGAAGAACAGCTTGAACGCCGGTCGTTGCGAGGGTTCGGTCATGGCGTACAGCCTGTAGCCGTTCAGCTTGGCGCTGGGGCTCCCGATGCCGTCCATGTCGATCGACAACTCGACGCCGCTGTGTCTTTCGATCGCGTCGCGGTTGTGCAGCATGCGGCCGGTGAACTGATGCACCATCAGGATCTTGTCGGGCAGCCCATTCTCTTCCACGAGCGCCGAGAGGTAGCGCAGCACGTCGTTCACCTGGCCGCCGGTGATACCCCCGATGGCCCGCCCCGGCCGGACCCCCAGCGGCTCGGTCGCGAACTCCGGGTCGAGGGCGATGTGGACGAACGGCTCCTGCAGGAAGCTCTCAAGGAGCTTCACCTCGGTAAGCGGGTCACTCCAGCCGATCTGAGTGTCGAGGAAGAGGAGCATTCCGTGCTCGCGTGCCGCCTCGACGTACTCGGCGATGCGACCGTGGGAGAGCCGGTTGAGCCAGAGGCCGTTCGACGTCGCATTCGCCTGGGCGACGCCCGTGATGAGGTGATAGGCCCCGATCGCGCCGCGCAGCCCGTTCAGCCGGTCGTGGTGTCCCGCCCAGACGGCGACCTGCTCGGCCACCTCCGCAGGCGTGCCGTGGCCGAGCACTCCCATCGCCGCAACGTCGGGATGGCCGTAGAACGCGACGACTTGGGCCCTCTGCTGGGCCAGCGTCACGGGCGACGACCAAGACCAGACGCCGGACTCGCGGCCCGGGGTCAGCACCCTGGTCAGCAAGCGCCGCCGCGGCAGCAGGCGCTCGCTCCAGTCCCCGTCAAGATCGCGAACTCTCAGCGAGGCCTCGACGGGGCCGTCGGCGAGCCGCCGTGCGACGACACGGGCCTCGCCGCCCTCAAGGGCCACGGGAGAGGTCGACAGCCAGCGGGGGTGCTTGCTGCTCGCAGGCATCAGGCGCTTGCGCGGCAGGAGGCGCTCGCTCCAGGCGCCGCTGCCGGAGCGCAACTGAAACGCGACCTCGACGCGTCCGTCGGGAAGCCATCGCGCGCCGACGCGTGCCTCGATCGCGCCGTGCGGCACCGCCTCCTGGGCCGCGGCCGGGGGATTCCCCCACACCAGCGCCAAGGAGACCGACAGCACGGTCGCGACTGCGCAGGCGCGCCGTCTCATGCGTCCGCACCGCCTGATGTCGTCGCGGCGCGGGTGGGGCGCGCTCGCAACATGGGCCGAGATTTCGGTCAGGGGGCGAACTCGAAGACGACGTTGGCCAGGCTGGCCTCTATGTCGCCGGGGTCGAGGTGGTGGATGACCGTGGTCTTCTGCGAGCCGCAGTCTCCGAAGCTGTCGCAGTTGATGGTGCCGATTATGCCTCGGTACCCGCTCACCGCGTTCAGGTATTGCCTGACGCCAGCGCGATCGATTATCAGGGTGTCGCCCTCCACCTTGGACGCGGCCTCGATGGCTTCGAGCAGCAGGGTTGCGGCGTCGTAGGCATGGGCCCAGTACGGCGCCGAGGGCGGCTCACCGTAGGTCTCGGCGTAGGTCGCCAGCAGGCTGTCGGGCGTCTGGCCGGTGCTCTCGTTGGCGGTGGCGCCGAACCGCAGGTCGGGGCCTGAGAAGTACAGGCCCGCCGACTGCGGCAGCGACATGAACCCGTCGTTGAGCAGGGCGGCGTCGGT
>JAKZWH010000301.1:0-3130 GCA_047515615.1 Acidimicrobiales bacterium
CTTGCCCGACCCGGCCCCGGCCACCACCAGAAGGGGCCCGCCCTCATGGGTGACCGCCTCGTACTGGGCCGGGTTCAGACCCTCAAGAATCGCCGACTCCGCCATCGCCGGCCACCCTACTGCCACCGCCCGACAGCGCCGGAGCGCCGTCGAGAGGGTGTACCGGTAGCGTTCGGCGGATGTCTACAAGCACCGGATTGTCACCGCCATGAGCCGTTCGTTCCGCTTCTGTTTCAGCCTTGATGGGGTCGACGGACCCGATGAGATCGCTAGGCGGGTCCGCCGGGCTGAGGACATGGGGTACTCGGCCGTGGTGATGACCGACCACTTCGACGACCGGCACGGGCCTCTGGTGGCCATGACGGCCGTCGCGCTGGCCACCACATCGCTGCGAGTGGGCACGATGGTGCTGGCCAACGACTACCGGCATCCGGCCGTGCTGGCCAAGGAGCTGGCCTCCCTCGACCAGATATCGGGCGGGCGCCTGGAGATCGGCATCGGAGCAGGGTGGATGGCGTCGGACTACGAACAGGCCGGCATCGGCTTCGACCGTCCGGGAGTGCGCATCGAGCGGCTCGACGAGGCAGTGACGGTGCTGGAGGGCTGTTTTGGCGAGGGCATCTTCGACTTCGAGGGCGAGCACTACAGGATCGCCGGGCTCGACTCGCAGCCCAAGCCCGTGCAGAGGCCCCGCCCTCCGCTGCTGATGGCTGGCGGGGGTTCCAGGATGCTGGCACTGGCGGCCCGCCGGGCCGACATCGTCGGAGTCAACCCCAGCCTCCACTCGGGAGCGATCGACGAGCACGCCGGGCCCACGGCCACTGCGGAGGCCACCGACAACAAGCTTGCGGTGGTGAGGGACGCCGCCGGTAAGCGCTTCGGCACTATCGAGCTGCAGACCCGCGTGCATCTGGGCGTAATCACCGACGACGCCCACGCCCTGGCCTCGGCGGCAGCCCCGGCCTTCGGGATCACCGCCGAACAGGCCCTGGCCTCACCCCACGCCCTGGTCGGCACCGTCGAGGAGTGCGTCGCCACCATCGAGGGCTGGAGGGAGCGCTGGGGGATCTCCTACATCTCCTTCACCGGCGACTCGGCCGAAGCGATGGCCCCCGTCGTGGAGCGCCTGGCCGGCCGGTAGCTGGCATCCGGCGTCTGGTCGGTAGCCTGCCGGGCGTGGAGGTCGCCGACTCCGTCCTCGACCTCATAGGGAACACACCGCTGGTGAGGATGCCCCGGGCGGTTCCCGACGCCCGCTGCGAGGTGCTGGCCAAGCTCGAGATGCTCAACCCCGGCGGCAGCGTCAAGGACCGGCCCGCCATCGCGATGATCGACGCGGCCGAGCGAGAGGGGCTGCTAGAGCCGGGCGGCACCATCATCGAGCCCACCTCGGGCAACACGGGCGTCGGCCTGGCCATGGTGGCCGCCCAGCGCGGCTACCGGTGCATCTTCGTGATGACCGACAAGGTGAGCGACGAGAAGGTGCAGCTGTTGCGGGCCTACGGCTCTGAGGTGGTGGTGCGCCCGGTGGCGGTAGCCCCCGAGGACCCCGACTCCTACTACTCCACCGCCGAGCGGCTCATGCGTGAGACGCCGGGTGCCTACCGGCCCAACCAGTACTTCAACCAGATGAACCCGCTGGCCCACGAGCAAACCACCGGGCCCGAGCTGTGGCGCCAGACCGGCGGGCGCATCACACACTTCGTGGCCGGCGCGGGCACCGGCGGCACTCTCAGCGGCGTGGGCCGCTACCTCAAGCGCCAGAACCTCACGGTGCAGGTCATCGCAGCCGACCCGGAGGGCTCGGTGTTCAGCGGCGGCTCGGGCCGGCCCTACCTCGTGGAGGGCATCGGCGAGGATTTCTGGCCCGAGACCTATTGCCCCGAGGTCGTGGACAGGGTGATTCCCGTGTCCGACCAGGCGTCATTCGACATGGCCCGGCTGGTCTCGCACCGCGAGGGGCTCTTAATCGGCGGTTCGGGAGGAACCGCAGTGTGCGCGGCCGCGGAGGTGGCCCGGGACTGCGACCCCGACGACGTCGTGGTGGTACTACTGCCCGACTCCGGTCGCGGCTACCTCTCCAAAGTGTTCAACGACGACTGGATGGCGTCGCACGGCTTCCTGATCGGCGAGCACCCCTGCGTCAAGGACGTGCTCGACGCCAAGGAAGGTGCGCTGCCGCCGCTCGTGTACGTGAATCCCGACGACGCGGTGAGCCTGGCCGTGACCCGCATGCGCGACAACGGGCTGAGCCAGCTGCCGGTGGCCAAGGGCGAGATGCCGCTGGCCGCGGCCGAGGTGATGGGCTCGGTCCACGAGCTGCAGCTCATGGCCCTGGCCTTCGACGGCGACCTGCTGGGCCAGCCGGTGGAGAACGTGATGAGCAGACCGCTGGAGCAGATCGGCATCGGCGAGCCGGTAGCGCTGGCCGTGGCCAAGCTGGAGCGGTCGCCGGCGCTGCTCGTGCTGGACGGGGGCAGGCCGCGCGCGGTGGTCTCCAGCACCGACGTGCTCAGCTACCTGTCATCCAGCCCTGTTGTTCCGGGCCGCGGGTCGGACCAATGAGCGACCCCGAGAGCAACTGGGGATTCGAGACCCGGGCCGTGCACGGCGGCCAGGAGCCCGACGAGGCCACCGGCGCGATCACCGTGCCCATCCATCTGGCCACCACCTTCGTCCAGTCCGCGCCAGGCCAGCACCAGGGATACGAGTACGCCCGGACGTCCAACCCCACCCGGGCCGCCCTGGAGCGCAGCGTGGCCGGGCTGGAGGGGGCCAGGCACGGATTCGCGTTCGCCAGCGGGATGGCCGCCGAGGACGCACTGGTGGGCCTGCTGCGCCCCGGCGACCATGTCGTGCTGGGCCTCGACGCTTACGGGGGGACGTTCCGGCTGATCGCCCGCATCTACGGCGAGCGGGGGATCACGTGGTCGGCGGTGGACTTGACCAGTGCGGAGGCCCTGGTCGCCGCCCTTCGTCCCGAGACCCGCCAGGTGTGGGTGGAAACGCCGACCAACCCCATGCTGACCGTGGTCGACATCGCGGCGGTGGCCGGAGCGGCCCACTCCGCCGGGGCCAGCCTGGTGGTGGACAACACCTTCGCCACCCCGTACCTGCAGAACCCGCTGGC
>JAKZWH010000302.1:0-2843 GCA_047515615.1 Acidimicrobiales bacterium
GCATATCCAGCACGGACCTGCTCACGCCCCCGTGAATCCCATCCTGCACTTGCCCGGAATCGCCCCCGATCCGAACGTTGCACCGCCGCGGCCCCAAGAGAGCATCACAGCGGACCCCGATGCGCAGCCGCCCGAACCGGACACCACGGCGCCCCAACCTCTCAACACCCGGACCGGACCCGCAGCAGCGAGGGCCACGCTGCGCAACGCCAATGCCATGCGCAACGAGACTCCAGCCAAGCAAGCATGGCGTCCGCCAGATACCCATGAACTGCCTCCCCCCACGCAGACGCACAACGGAACCCCGACAGAGCATGCACGGCGTTCCGCGGCAGCATCGTCATCGGTCTCCAACCAGCGACGTGCCGACTCCTACGGACCGGCTGCAGCCCACATGCGACTAGACAACGCCACCCGCTCGTGCGGAGACCGCACCGATGGGGAGCCGGAGGTCAAGAACCTAGGTGACTCCCGACATCGCCCCCACGATCCCCTGCTCAGGCCGACAGGTGTCGGAGAGGAGGTCAAGAACCTAGGTGACTCCCGGCGTCACCCGCCTTAGAACGCGCAAATAGGTGAGACTCAATCTCCGTCTGCCGTCGGATCGCAGGCTTCCCGTGGATGTGCAGCCGCCTATTTGCGGGGCCTCTTGGAGGCCGAGCGGATAGGCGGCAGTTCATGGATCTTCGCGAGGCGCCGAGCGAGGCCGTGGCCCGAGCGGCCCATGAGCGCAACGAACAAGAGCGGGAAACAACACGCTTCACCACTAGGCGATCACACCTGTCCGCGGGGCCTCGAAGGCAATCGTGATCACCAGGCTCGGCCAGCCCACATAGCGGCTGGTCACGGTCATGTGGTCAATGCCCCGAGTGTTGGGGGGCCGTGCTGCCATGCCGGCGCAGCAAGGCATCGCCTCGACGGTCAGCCTGCGATCTGGGCGATGAGCTCTTCGGCGGTGGCGGTGGGGGACTGGCAGGCGAAGTCGCGGCAGACGTAGGCGAAGCCTTCGGCCCGGCCCGCCCATAGCGGGGAGTCGTAGGGCTCGCCCCAGGCCAGGACCGCGCCGGGCAGATAGCGGGTCTGCACTGCGGCCAGGAGGTCGGCCCGGTCGCCAACCACCGCGATCTCGTCGAGGCCGTGAGTAGCCATGTCGAGGGCTTCCAGCGCGCGCCCGAAGGCGGTGGGATGCTGGGCCGCCGCGGGGCTGAACAGGGCGGCGATGCGGCGGGCGTGCTCCTCGTAGCGGGCCTCGCCGGTGAGCGCGGCCAGCCGGAGCAGCCCGCAGGCAGCCAGCGACTGGGCCGACGGGGTGGCGTTGTCCATGAGGTCCTTGGGCCGGGTCACGAGCTCCTCTGCGTCGGAGCCGGTGGTGAACACCCCGCCCGACTCGTCGTCCCAGAACAGCTCCAGCAGGCCGTCGGCCGCGGCCCGGGCCTCGGCGATCCAGCGGGCCTGGCCCGAGAACTCGCCCAACCTCGTGAAGGCGTCGATGAGGGCCGCGTAGTCGTGGGCGTAGGCCAAGTGGCGGGCCTGGGCGGGCCGGTCGGAGTCGCCCGCCTGCCAGGAGCGCAGCCAGCGCCCGTCGTCTCGCCGCAGGTTGCCCACCAGGAACTCGCCGTTGGCCAGCGCAGCGGCCCGCCACTCGGGGTCGCCGGTGGCGGCCGCTGCCTCAACCAGCGCGGCCAGCATCAGGGCGTTCCACTCCGTGAGGACCTTGTCGTCGAGGCCGGGCCGCACCCGGCTCTCCCGGCAGATGAACAGCGCCTGGCGGGCGGCCTCGACCGGATCGGGCCGCAGCAGGTCGCCGCGCACCGGCCGGTTCAAGATGTTGGCCCCCTCGAAGTTCCCGGCCGCGCTCACCCCCCACCAGGCCACGGCCGCGTCGGCGGCCTCGTCACCCGCGGCGGCCCGCACGACGGCCCGCAGCTCCGGCTCGGACCACACGTAGAACTTGCCCTCGACGCCCTCGGAGTCGGCGTCCTCGGCCGAGTAGAAGCCGCCGTCGGCGTGGTGCAGGTCCCGCAGCACATAGCCGATGGTCTCGTCCACCACCTGCCGGTAGGCAGCCTCGCCGGTCACCATCCATGCATGCAGGTAGGCCCTGGTCAGCAGGGCGTTGTCGTACAGCATCTTCTCGAAGTGGGGCACTAGCCACTGATGGTCCACCGAGTAGCGGGCGAACCCGCCCCCGAGGTGATCGTAGATGCCGCCGGAGGCCATGGCGTCGAGGCTGGTCCGCACCGCCCGCAGCAGCTCGGGGCGGTTGCTGCGGTGGTGGATGCGCAGCGCCGAGGCCAGCGTCATGGCCGCGGGAAACTTGGGCGCGCCGCCGAAGCCTCCCCACTGGGGGTCGAAGGAGGCGAGGATGGCGTCGCCGGCCTGATCCAGAACCCGGCCGTCGGCCACGGAGTCGGCTGCAGCCTCCGCGCTCAGCGACGCCGCGGCACGCGACGTCCGATCGATCAGCGTTACCAGCTGGTCGGCCTGGGCCTGCACGTCGGCTCGGCGGTTGGTCCAGGCCTCGTCGATGGCCGCCATCACCTGGCGGAACGAGGCCATGCCAGCTCGGGGCCGGTCCGGATAGTAGGTGCCTCCGAAGAAGGGCCGGCCGTCGGGGGTGAGGAACACGGTCATGGGCCAGCCGCCCCGGCCGGTCATGGCCTGCACCGAGTCCATGTAGATGGCGTCCACGTCGGGACGCTCCTCGCGGTCCACCTTCACGTTGACGAACAGCCGGTTCATGATGGCCGCGGTGTCGGGATCCTCGAAGGACTCGTGGGCCATCACGTGACACCAGTGGCAGCTCGAGTAGCCGACCGAGAGCAGCACCGGACGGTCCCGCT
>JAKZWH010000303.1:0-3613 GCA_047515615.1 Acidimicrobiales bacterium
CAATGCTCGGCCTCGGTGGCTGATGGCGTGCTTGGCGGCCGCGCCCATCTCGGAGAAGGTGCGGCCGTCGCCCTCCGCGGGGACGAACACCGAGTCGTAGCCGAAACCGCCCGTGCCCCGGGGCTCGGTGGTGATCGCGCCATCGACCACACCCTCGGCCGTCAGGCCGGTCCCATCCGGGTACTGGACCACGGCCACGGTTCGGAATCGGGCGGTCCGCTGCGATGGCGGCACGTCCCGGAGTTCGGCGAGCAGCCGGGCCACGTTTTGGGCGTAGCTGGCGTCGGGGCCCGCGTACCGGGCGGACCGCACGCCCGGTTCCCCGCCGAGCGCGTCCACCTCCAGCCCGGTGTCGTCGGCCAGCGCGGCCGCGCCGGCGAACTCGCACACCGCAACCGCTTTGAGCATGGCGTTGCCCAGCAGGTCGTCGGCGTCCTCGACCACGTCGCCCAGTCCCGCGGGCCGGGGCAGCAGCACGGCCGCGCCCGACAGCACCTCGGCCATCTCGACCACCTTGTCGGGGTTGGCGCTGGCACAGACCAGCTCGATCATCGAGACAGGAACCGACCGGCAGGAATAGGGCTCGCTGCCGCCGCGGCCATGGAGGCGCCGATCATCGAGGCGGCGGCGGCTCGGCCAGCACGGCCCGCTGAGCCGCGATTATCTCTGAGATCCCCTTGGCTGCGAGATCGAGCAACTCGTCGAGCTGGGAGCGGTCGAAGGGCCTGCCCTCGGCGGTCCCCTGCACCTCGATCAGGCCGCCCGATCCGGTCATCACCACGTTGAAATCCACATCTGCGCCGGCGTCCTCGGAGTAGGGCAGATCTAGCAGCGCAACCCCGTCGATCAGTCCGACGCTCACCGCCGCGCACTCGTCGAGCAGCGGCAACGACCGCAGCTTGCCGGCCTGCACCAGCCGGGTCACCGCGTCGTGAAGGGCCAGATACCCGCCGCAGATCGCCGCGGTGCGGGTCCCGCCGTCGGCCTGAAGCACGTCGCAGTCCACAATCACCTGGCGCGCCCCCAGCGCCTTCAGGTCGACAACCGTGCGCAGCGACCGGCCGATCAGCCGCTGGATCTCCTGGGTGCGGCCCCCCACCCGGCGGCTCACCCGCTCCGGGGAGGAGCCGGGCAGCATCGAGTACTCGGCCGTCAGCCAGCCCGAGCCGCGGTCGCGCAGCCAGCGGGGCACGTCATCGTCGATCGACGCGGTGCACAGCACCCGGGTGTTGCCGAAGACGGCCAGCGCCGACCCGTCGGCCATCGTGGTGTAGTCGCGGCGGAACTCAAGGGGCCGCATCTCGTCGGCCCGGCGTCCGTCGCCGCGGCGTCCCTCGGCGTCGACCGGGCTCACGCCTGCACCGTCACATCTGTCTCCTCACACCGCTGTCTCCTCACACCGCCAGGACGAGCCCGGGGCGAGCCACCTCGACATCACCGTCGAAGACGGCGCTCGCCTCGGCCAGCTGGGCGTCGGGGTCGCAGCCCGGGGCCAGATGGGTGAGCACCAGGCGCTCGGCTCGGGCTGCAGCCGCTGCGGCCGCGGCCTCGCGGGCGCTCATGTGGGGAATCCCCTCGCCCTCGTGCTCGCGGCCGTGGCTGGCGTCGCACATGGCCACATGGATTCCCTCCCCCAAGGTGCGGAAGTCCCAGCCCGGGCCGGTGTCAGAGCTGAACGCGAAGCTGCGGCCTCCGGCATCAACCCTCGCGGCCAGGGTCTCCACCGGATGGTCGGTGAGGGCAAAGCTCCACCGCTGATCGCCGATAGTCGCATCCGAGGACGCGTCGATGACCGTCCAGGCCAGCGGATCGCTCTTGCCCGAGCGCATCACCGTGATAGCCCGGTCCATGGCCCGGGTCTCGGCCGTGCCGTACACCGGCACGCCGCTGCGGGGCACGAACCAGATGAAGACGTTGCGGATCACCGGCAGCTCCAGCCAGTGGTCGGGATGGCAATGGGTGGTGACGATGCCGCTGAGCTCGGCCAGGTCCATCGCCTCCTGCAGCGGTCCCAGCGTCCCGGGGCCGCAGTCGAGCAACACGGAGGCGCCGTCGCTGCGCACCAGGTAGCCGGTGCAGGGGTTGCCCGGTGCGGCGTAGGAGCCGCTGCACCCGAGGACTGTCACCGTGAGCGCCACCGGCGACTCCTCAGCCTCGGGGGGCGGCGCTTCGAAGGGGCGAGCGACTAGCGCTCCTCCTTGAAGACCACATGCTTTCGGATCACCGGGTCGTACTTCTTGAGCTCGATGCGATGGCGGGTGTTGGTCTTGTTCTTGGTGGTCACGTAGGTGTAGCCGGTGCCGGCCGTGGACCGGAGCTTGATGATAGGACGCTTGTCGCTGGCCATCGCCTCTCCTTGCTCTAGACCTTGCGGCCGTTGCGGCGCATCTCGGCAACCACGCTCTCGATGCCGCGCCTGTCGATGGTCTTGATGGCCTTGGTGCTCAACCGCAGCTTGATCCAGCGCTTCTCGCTGGAGAGGTAGTAGCGCTTGGTCTGGATGTTGGGGTCCCAGCGGCGGCTGGAGCGGCGATGCGAGTGCGACAGTTGCTTGCCGAACTGAGGCTTCTTGCCGGTGACCTGGCAGATCTGCGACATGCCGGAAAGGTTAGCCAGCCGGGGCTCGCTCTCCACTCCCGGCGCCGGGCTCAGAAATAGATGATTTGGGAGGCCTGCTCGGCCACCTCGTCGAGGTCGCCGGTCCAGGCCCGGCTCGACAGGTACTTCCAGCCGCCGTCGCACACGATGAACACGACGGTGCCGGTGTCGGTCCTCTCGGCCACCCGGCACGCCCCGGCCAGGGCCGCGCCCGACGACAGGCCGGCGAAGATCCCGGCGTCGGCCAGCCGGCGGGTGTGCTCCACCGACTCACGGGGCCGCACGATGCGCTTGCCGCTGAGCAGGTCCGCGCCCCCCCACTTCTCGTAGATCGGCGGTATGAAGCCGTCATCGAGGCTGCGCAGGCCGTCGACCATCTCGCCAGCCGGGGGCTCCACCGCGTAGACCTCGATGTCGGGGTGCATCTCTTTGAGGTAGGTGCCCACGCCCAGCAGAGTCCCGCTGGTGCCCAGGCCGGCCACGAAGTGGGTGACGCCGGGCACGTCGCGCAGAATCTCGGGGCCGGTCGTCTCGTAGTGGACCCGGGGGTTGGCCTCGTTGGCGTACTGGTACAGGAACACCCACTCGGGATGCTCCAGGGCCATCTGTCGGGCCAGGCGCACGGCCCCGTTGGACCCCTCCGCGCCGGGCGACGGGACGATCTCGGCGCCGAACACCTCCAGCATCTGGCGGCGCTCCACCGAGGTGTTCTCGGGCATCACCACCGTGATCGGATAGCCCCGCAGCCGGGCGATCATGGCCAGGGCTATCCCGGTGTTGCCCGAGGACGGCTCGAGGATGCGCTTGCCCGGGGCCAGCGTGCCATCGGCCTCGGCGTCGAGGACCATGGCCTTGGCGATGCGGTCCTTCACCGAGCCGGTGGGGTTGGCGCTCTCGAGCTTGGCCACGAGGCGCACGTCGGGGTTGGGGCTCAGCTGGGAGACGTCCACGGCCGGCGTGTCGCCGATCAGGTCGAGTGCGTCGCGCTTGACGGCCATGTCGCTGTTCCCGTGCC
>JAKZWH010000304.1:0-2673 GCA_047515615.1 Acidimicrobiales bacterium
GGGTTCTTGCAGCTTGTAACAGCAGGTCGCAGGTTCGACTCCTGTCTCGGGCTCTAACCGCTTTAGACGGTTAGGCGGGTTGACACTGTGCCGAGGGCGCCTAGGTCAGCGAATATCTCGGCGCCCGGTCCGATGGGTTTCATCGGGCCGAGCGACCCCGTCATCAGGCACTCCCCCGCCCGCAACGGTGTGCCCCGCTCGCACATCACGTCGGCCAGCCACACCGCCGCGTTGAGCGGGTTGCCCAGGCATGCGGCGCCGGTCCCGGTGGCCGCGGCGTCGCCGTCGACGGTCATCCGCATCTGGATCTCGCGCAGGTCGACGGCGGCGAGGCTGACCGGGCGGGTGCCCACCACATAGAGCCCGCAGCTGGCGTTGTCCGCGATGGTGTCGACGATGGTGATGTCCCATCTGGCGATGCGGCTGTCGACGATCTCCAGCGCGGGCAGCACATAGGCCGTCGCGTCGATGATGTCCACCACACAGTGCTCGCCCTTGTCGAGGTCGCGATCGATGACCACCGCCACCTCGGCCTCGACCCTCGGCTGCAGCAGCCGGCGTGAGTCGATCTCCGCGCCGTCGGTCAGGCACATATCGGCGAACAGCACCCCATAGTCGGGCTGGTCCACGCCCAACTGCTCCTGCACCACCTTGGCGGTGAGGCCCACCTTGTGGCCGCTGACACGGCGCCCAGCCGCAACCGCCAGCTCCACATTGCGCTGCTGAACCCCATAGGCGGCATCCACATCGGTTGACGTGCCCAGCACGTCGCGCACCGGCGCGCACGGCACAGCGGTGTGCGCCGCGGTGCGCAACTGCTCGGCCGCGGCCTCAACCAAATCCGAGGTCATCTCTCAACCGCTCCTATTCTCGCACCCAAGAATCGACTGTTCCTCCACGGCTGCCAGCAGCGCCGACGCGAAGGCTGTAGCGGTCGCTTCGAGGGGCACCTTGCCGCCTTTGATTACCGCGACTTGAGCGGCGGTGAACCGCTGTCGCAGCATCGGAGTGTGTGGGCTTGCGAAGGGGTCCGCCGCGTGTTCGACGAGGGTCACCGGGCAGCGGACCCGCTCGACGGCTTCCTCCATCCTGTACCGGCCAACGGCTCGGTGGCCCGCGGCGGGATCGTCCGCTCGCAGGGCGTCGCGAACGAACCGGGTCAGTTGGTCCGTGTTGCTGTCGTAGAAGGGCGCTCGCTGGTTCCAGAGCCCGAGAAGGTGAGATCCGTCTGGATGGGGCTCGACGGTGTCGATCGGCTGCTTGAGGGCCCGTCGTGCGCGCTCCTTTGCGTCGATCCACGGCGTTGAAGACAGGATCAGACGCTCGACGAGGTGCGGACGGCTGGCCGCGAGCTCGATGGCTACTACTCCGCCGGTGTGATGCCCGCAGACCGCTATCGGGCCGCGGCCCGACTGTTCGATGGCGGCCGCTGCCGCCGAGGCGTAGTTCTCGATCGACGGTCCATCCGGGTGCTGGTCGGAGGCCCCCATGCCGGGAAGGTCGATGGCGAGCAGGTGGAGCCGGCGTTGGAGTGTGATCATCACTTCCCGGAACTCGTCCCAGCTCCTCGGGGTCTGGTGCAGGAGAAGGACGCTCGGCCCGCGGCCTGTCTCCGCGATGTGGATCTGGCCTGAGGGCCCGTCGATGTAGCGCCTGATGATGCCCATCCGTCACCGGTGCGACGAGATGAAGTCGATGCTGAGCTGGTTGTACTCCTCGGCGTGCTCGTGCTGGGGCCAGTGCCCGCAGTTGTTGAAGATCCTCAGCACCGAGCCCGGGACGTGCTGCTGCATCCTGCGGGCTTCGGGCACGTCGCCGAAGGGGTTCTGGCTTCCCCACACGATCAGTGTGGGAGCGATGATGCGCTGCAGGCGCTCGGACCGCATGAGGTTGCGTTGCCTGATGTCCATTTCTTGCAGGCACAGCAGGTTGTGGAGGTTCTTCTGGAACTCGGGCTGGTGGTAGATGCGGTAGCGGATCTGGACCAGCTCCTCGGAGACGTCCCGGTCGCCGTCGTGCATGAGGAGGTGCAGTCGGTCGCGGGTCAGCGTGATGTCGTCGTTGAGCGCCGCTCTGGTCGTGGTGGCCTTGATGCGGGCCATCACGTCGGGGTTGGCCTTGGTTCCTCCGGCCGCCACCAGCTGCAGGGTGCGGACCCGTTCGGGCTGTTCGCTGGCCAGCCAGCCCGCGGTCCATCCGCCCAGCGATTCGCCGACCAGATGGGCTTGGTCAACGTCCATCGCGTCCAGGTAGCCGACTAGGTGCTCGACGTAGCGGGGGATCTCGTAGGGGTGGTCGGGCTTGCCGGTGTAGCCGTGGCCCAAGGCGTCGATGGCGTGGCAGCGCAGGCCGGCCTCGACATGGGGCACAAAGTTGCGCGAGAAGGCTTCGAGGTGGCCGCTGGTGCCGTGGAGGAAGACCACGTCGGGGCCCTCGCCCGCTATGAGGGCCCGGGTCGGTAGGCCCGCGGCTTGGACCGTTCTCACCTCGAAGTCGATGCCGGTCAGGTCGGTCCATACGGTCACAGCTGTCCTCCTGGTTTCACGGGTTGGGATGGGGAGCTATTCGGGCTCGCCCGAGCGGTCCGATGCTCGCAAGAGGCGCATCGGCCGGCGTGAGGGTGGCCACGGCCATGCCCGTGAGCCACTCCGGCATGGCCGAGTAGCAGAGGAC
>JAKZWH010000305.1:0-4603 GCA_047515615.1 Acidimicrobiales bacterium
GCGGGCGCCGGCCTGCGCCCCCTGCCCCTAAGCGAGGCGGTTCCCGACGGCACGATCGGCGCGGTGCTGGCCTGGGAGGCCGAGGGCCTCCCCGACCCGACGCCGTTCCGCATCGACCGGCCGGTGACGGTGCTGACCGACGTCGTGGGCGGGGACGAGCGCATCGAGCGGCCCTCCTGGCTTCTGGCGGCCGACGCCGAGGTGGGCGACTCCGGCGCCGCGCTGGTGGCTGCGGTCGGCGGCCGCACCACCGCGGTGGGCGTGGCCTGGGGCGCCTCGCGCCGCGGGGGCGGAGGGGTGGCCTACGCCACCCGGGCCGGCGCGCTGGGAGAGCTGCTCGACTCGTCCGACCTCGACGAGCCGGTGGAAGTGCCCGACTGCGGTTAACGCGGTGGTGTGCGGGTGGCCCGCGGGCTCACTCGGGCGGCCGGTAGTCGATGTTGCGGTCCACGGCCATGAAGATGTCGTTGGCGATCGGGTCGGAGAGTTCCTCGGCCAGGTGGCCGAGAAGCCCGGCGCAGCGCGCCAGCAGCGCCACGCCGCGGGCCACACCCAGGGGCAGGTCGATATCGCCGAGGACGGCGCCGCAGGCGCCGGCCCCGTTGAGCGGAAGCGTCCTGCCGAGAACGGCCGGATGGGACCGGCCGATGGCCGCGAACAGCTCGAGATGGGGGCCGAAGAGGTCGTTGTGGCGCGCCAGCGCAAACAGCGCGGGCGTGCGCGGATCCCCGTTCTTGTGGACGGGGTGTCCGAGCCCGGGCACGAACCGACCTTCGGCCCGGGTCCGGCTGACGATCTCGGCCGCCAGCGCGTCCCAGCCGTCATCGTCTTCAGGAAGCGACTCGCATCCCTCGAGGGCGGCGCTCAGGAAGCGGGCCGCGTTCTCGGTCACTCCCAGGAACCGGTCTCCGCCTCCGAGCAGGCCCGCGGCCAGCGTTCCCTGAATCGACTCCGGCGCGCTCAGCAGCGTCACCCTCGCCGAGATGGCGGTGGGGGTGAAGCCGTGATCGGCCAGGGCGACTAGCACGGCCTCGAACATGTTGCGCTGCTCCGGAGTCGGGCGCCGCTTGGCGATAAGCCAGAAGGCCAGCTCGCCGAAGGTCACCTTCCCCAACAGGTCGTCGGCGAGGCTGTGGCCCAGCAGGGTGATGCTGTCGGCATCGGAGGAGCCGAGACCGGTGCGGTAGCTCGTTGTGGGACTCATTGACCGCTCCTGAGATAGAGGCTGGCCGCGGCTAGCCGTCGTAGGCGGGAGCCGACAACCAGGCGCGGATCTCGTCGCCGTGCTCCCCCAGAGCCGGGGGAGCACGGTCGTAGCGCAGAGATGCGTTGCCGAAGCGGATGGGATTCCGCACCAGGTCCACTGCCCGGTCCCCCTCGCCGAGGGTCACCCGCGGCTCGAGGCCCAAGCGCTCGGCCAACTCGATGCCCTCGCGAATGGAGTTGATCGGACCGCAGGGCACTCCCGCCTCGTTGAGGGCGATGAAGAGGTCGTCGGCGTTCCATTGAGCGACCCGCTCCATCAGCAGCGAGTGCATCTGGTCGCGGTTGCGGGTGCGGTCGGCGTTGAGCTTGAAGCGCTCGTCGTCGGCCAGCTCGCCGATGCCCAGCACCTCGCACAGCGACTTGAACTGGCGGTCGTTGGCCGCGGTGATGATCATCTCGCGGTCCTTGGCCGGGATCACCTCGTAGGGATAGACGCTGGGGTGGGCGTTGCCCATGCGATGGGGCACGGTCCCAGAGGCGGTGTAGGCGCCGGTCTGGTTCACCAGGCCCGACAAGGCCGACGACAGCAGGTTCAGCTCCACGAGCTGGCCCTCGCCCGTGGCGCTGCGGTGCTGCAGAGCGGCGAGGATCCCGATGGTGGCGTGGAGCCCGGTCATGACGTCGAACACCGAGATGCCGGCTCGGAAGGCGGGGCCGTCGGGGTCTCCGGTGAGGCTCATCAGCCCCGAGACGGCCTGCACGACCAGGTCGTAACCGGGCAGTCCGGCGCCCTCGGCCGAGCCGAAGCCGCTGATCGAGGTGTAGATCAGCGCTGGGTTGATGGCCCGCGCGCTCTCGTAGTCGAGCCCGTATTTTGCCAATGCTCCCGGCTTGAAATTCTCGATCGCGATGTCGGCCCGCCGGAACAGCTCGCGCACCAGCGCCGCGTCGGCGGGGTCGCGGAAGTCGAGAACGATCGACCGCTTGTTGCGGTTGATGGACATAAAATAAGTCGATATGCCGTCCTTGTCCGGTGGGGTCCAGGCCCGGGTGTCGTCGCCCCCCGCGCTCTCCACCTTGATGACGGTGGCACCGAGGTCGGCGAGGAACATGGTGCAGTACGGCCCGGCCAGCACCCGGGACAGATCGGCGACGAGTATCCCGTCGAGCGGGGTCCGCCTGGCTGGCGGTTCGGCTGCTGAGAGGTCGGAGGTCGGGGCGCCCGACGTCATGGCCGGTAGACCAATCGGGCCGCCGCCATGAGCCCGGAGAAGGAAGCGAGGCGGGGCCGCGAGTTCGTCGAGGCGCTGGCCAGGGGACTCGATGTCCTGAAGACGTTCGGGCCGACCGCCATGGAGTTGACGGTCAGCCAGGTGGCCTCCCGCACCGGGCTGGCCAGGCCCACCGCCCGCCGGTTGCTGATGACTCTGGAGCAGCTCGGGTACGTCCGCTCCGTCGGCGGCGCGTACTCGCTCACCACCAAGGTCCTCGAGATCGGTACGGCTGCCATCGCGGCCCAGGGCCTGTGGGACGTGGCCCGCCCGCATCTGATGGCCCTGGTGATCACGGCCGCGTAGGCCATGGCCAGCGACCGCTGGTCGGGGTAGTAGTCGTTCTGGGCCAGTTGGCTGAGCGTGAAGGGGCCCGGCACCGTCACCTTGGTCCTGCGGGAGGTGTGCGATCGCAGGAATCGGGCCGCGTCCAACTCGATGGGGCGGATCCGGTGGATGGGGCCGTTCACCAGCGGGACGACGGCCTCGCCGCCGCGCCGGTTGACGCCCTTGCCGAGCCGCTCGGTGTCGATACCGCCCACGCCGTTGGCGAAGTGGTTGAAGTAGGACTCCCTGCCGATCTCGCCGTCGGTGATGATGTCGACGCCGGCGGCCTCCTGATCAGCGATGGTGACCAGGACGGCAGCCTCGATCGCCTCCTGCCTGAACTCCCGGTCGATCCGCCAGATGCCCTCGGCACGCACTCGGGGCACTCCTTCGCCCACTAGGAACTCGCGGTCGACGAGCCAGCCCGGCTGCGGGTAGCTGCCCATCACGGTCGTGGGCAGGAGTTCCTCCACTATCCAGATTCCTGATTCAGGAGCGTCGACGGCCGACCGGCGGCTTCAGCGCCGGCAGGTGCTCACACCTCGATGAAGATGCACTCCCCGGGGCACTCCTCGGCGGACTCGATCACGGCCTCCTCCTGGCCTGCGGGCACGGCGGCCAGTCCATCGGGACCGCCCGGATCAGCGAAGACATTTCCGTCCTCCACCACGTAGGCGAGGCCGTCGTCGAGGAGGGTGAACACGTCGGGGGCGATCTCCTCGCACAGGCCGTCACCCGTGCACAAGTCCTGATCAATCCAGACCTTCATGTCCTAGAGGCACCTCTCTTTAGCGGGACGGTGGATCGGGCCGGGAGCGCCCGCGGCTCGCAGCGGCTGATGCAAGCATAGCGGTGCTGGAGTCCCAAGCCTGCCAACTCGGGGTCCGTGATGCCAACACCCGCTCGAAGACCCCTCTGCCGGGTGGCTTGGAGGCGCTGGCTGGGGTGAATGCGCCTTCTGGCCCCGGTGCCGTCTATGGTGTCGTCGGATCCGGTCTGACCGAGCAGCGAGGAGGTGAGCCGTGAGCGAGGCCGGCAGCGACAACTCTAAGCAGGACCTTGAGCGCCTGCGCCGGCTCGTCTCCGAGCTCGAGGGCGAGGTCGCCTCGCTGCGCCGCCGGCTCCACGACGCGCCCAAGCGGGTCCGCATGCTCGAGGAGCGCCTCGCCGACACCAAGGGCCGGCTGACTCAGGCCGTGTCCCAGAACGAGCGGCTCACGACCATGCTGCGCGACGCCCGCGAGCACATCGGCTCGCTGCGCGAGGAGGTGGAGAAGCTCACGCAGCCGCCCAGCGGCTACGGGACCGTGCTCGGCCGCAACGACGACGGCACCGTCGATGTGCGCGCCGGCGGCCGCAAGATGCGGGTGGCGGTGCATCCCGACCTCGCCGAGGATCTCCGGGCCGGGGAGGAGGTCGCCCTCAACGAGTCGTTCAGCGTGGTGCTGGCCCGCCGGCCGGACCGCACCGGCGAGGTGGCGACGGTCAAGGAACTGCTGCCCGGCGGCGACCGGGCGGTAGTGCTGGGACGCGCCGACGAGGAGCGGGTGGTGGAGTTGAGCGCGGCCGTCTCCGCGGGGCCGATCCGCAGCGGCGACAGCGTGCTGATCGACTCCTCGGGGGACTTGGTGATCGAGCGCCTGCCCCGTCCCGAGGTGGAGGACCTCATCCTCGAGGAGGTGCCCGACATCAGCTACGACGACGTCGGCGGGCTCGACTCCCAGATCGAGCAGATCACCGACGCGGTGGAGCTGCCGTTCGTCCACCACGACCTGTTCGCCCAGTACGACCTGCCCGCG
>JAKZWH010000306.1:0-17351 GCA_047515615.1 Acidimicrobiales bacterium
CCTACGATGTGGTCTGCTCAGGTCCCGACCAGCTGGCCGGGGAGCTTTCGGGAGGCAACCAGCAGAAGGCCGTCCTGGCTCGTGAGCTCGGTGACACGCCCCAACTCGTGATTGCCATGAATCCGTGCCGTGGACTCGACATCGCAGCCTCCCGGTTCGTGCTCGACCAGCTCTTGGAGGTTCGCTCCCGGGGCGGCGGTGTGCTGTTCGTTTCCTACGACCTCGACGAGATCCTTGCCGTGTCCGATCGAGTCCTGGTCATGGCGTCGGGCGAGGTGGCTGGCCAGGTGGTGCCCGGCCCCCACGCCCCCGAGGAGATCGGCCTGCTGATGGGAGGGGCCAAGCTCGGGGGGCCGCGATGAGAGCCGGGCGTCGGTCCTTGGGGCTGGCGTTGCTGGGACGGGAGCGCTTCGTAGTGCTGGCCGTGATGGCCCTGGGTCTGGCGCTGTCGCTGGTCATGTTGGCCATAACCGGGGCCGACCTCGGTGAGGCGCTCCCGGCGTTGTTCAATGGCGCGCTCGGCGACGCCCGAGCGATCGAGGAGACCCTCAACCAGTCGATTCCGATCTTGTTCGTCGGCTTGGGCGTAGCCGTCGGTCTTAGAGCCGGGCTGTTCAACATCGGTGGCGAGGGCCAGATCTACGTCTCCGCCCTGGCCGCCGTCGTGGTCTCCCAGGCTCTGCGGGTCAACACCCCGGTACTGGCTGTGACGCTTGTGCTGGTGGTTGGCGCGATGGCCGGCGGCCTGTGGGCCGGTGCCGCAGGATGGATGCGGGCATACCTCGGTATGAACGAGGTGATCACGACGATCCTGCTCAACGGCATCGGCATCCTGCTTGCCGGTTGGGCCGTCCACGGGCCGCTCCGAGACGCGGGCGGCGGGGGATACCCCTGGTCGGAGAAGATCGGCGAGCCGTTCCGGCTGCCTGTCCTGGACCTGGGGCCGGTCACCGTCCCCGCCGGCTTCCTGCTCGCCCTCGGAGCGGCCGCAGTGGTCTGGATCCTCCTTGAGCGGACCGTGGTCGGCGTCGAGCTCCGCACGCTCGGCGACAGCCGGGATGCCGCGGCCTATGCCGGGTTGAGAGTGAAGCGGCTCGTGATCGGGGCCATGGTCTGTGCCGGAGCGCTCGCCGGGCTCGGCGGCGTGATCGAACTCGCTGGCAAGCAGGAACGGCTGAGCGACTTCTTCTCGCCCGGCTACGGGTTCACCGCCATTGCGGTGGCGCTCGTAGGCAACGCCCGCGCCGGCGGCGTAGTGCTCTCAGCCCTCTTTTTTGGCGCCCTGACCGCCGGCGCGTCATCCATGGAGCGCATCGCGCAGGTCCCAGCCGCGACCAGCCTCGTCGCCCAGGCCATCATCGTGGCGTTGCTGGTGCTGGCCCGATCCGACCGCCTCCAGCGCTGGGTTCGGGCCCGCCGCCAGATCAGCCGAATGCTCGAAGACCGAACACAGGGAAAGGGACTGCCCGGAGATCTGTCCTCGGAAGGCCAGGTTGTTTGAGCATGGACTCCTTGATCGAGCTGTTCATCTCGACCGCCTTTGTCGCCAGCACGATGCGGTTGGCTGTCCCGCTCATTCTGGCCGGCACGGGGGAGGTCGTCTCGGAGCGAGCCGGCATCTTGAACATCGGCCTCGAGGGCATGATGCTCATGGGCGCGTTCACCGCGGTGCTTGCCGCCGACGCGACCGGTAGCCCATGGCTCGGTGCCCTGGCCGGCGCATTGGGTGGCATGGCCATGGCCGCGGTCCACGGCGCCATCGTCATCGCGTGGTCCGGTGACCAGATCGTCAGCGGGCTGGCCCTCAATCTTGGTGCGCTGGGACTGACGACATACCTGTCGCGCCGGATCTTCGGTACCGGGCAGTCCGAGGTGGCGCATTTCGAGCCGATCGACGTGCCGCTGCTGTCGGATCTGCCGTTCTTGGGGCCGGTGCTGTTCTCACAGTCGCCGTTCTTCTACTTCGCGCTGGCCGCCGCCGCGGTGCTGAGCTTTGTGCTGTTCAGAACGCGGTTCGGGCTCTCCTGGCAGGCGGCGGGAGAGGATCCGGATGCGCTCGACAGCGTGGGCATTTCCGTGCGCCGCACGCGCTGGACCGCTCTGCTCGTTTGCGGAGCGATGGCAGGCCTGGGCGGAGCATCGATCTCGCTGGCGCAGCTCTTCACCTTCATCGAGAACATGACGGGCGGTCAGGGTTTCATCGCGCTGGCCCTGGTCATCGTCACCCGGTGGCGCCCGATGTGGGCGGTGGGAATTGCCCTGTTCTTCGCCGCAGCCGACGCTCTGTCTCTCCGCATTCTGGCCCTCGACTTCGCAGCGATCCCGTTCCAACTGTCGCTTATGCTGCCCCTCGTGCTCACTCTCGTCGTCTACGGTTTCGCGGCCCGGGCGGGCCGGCCGCCGGCCGCGCTCGGGCGCCCGTGGATGAAGTCCTGATGAGGTCTCGCCAAGAGACGGCAATGGCGAGGCCGCATAGGCTGAAGGCCTGAGGCCGGAGAGAGTCTGCGCTGTGTTGGTATACGCGTCGGAGGATCACCGGGCCCACAACCCGACCGAGCTTCACTTCTTTGCCGGCGAGGCGCTGCCGCCCCGGGAGATCCCAGCCCGAGCGGAGGTCATTCTTGACGCCCTGAAGGCGGCCGGCCTTGTCGAGGTGGGAGAACCCGACCCCCTCGATTCTGATCCCTCGGCGCTGGATCTGCTGTCGCGGGTGCACTCCGCGGACTATCTGGCCTTTCTCCAGACGGCACACGAGCGATGGTGCGCTCTCACCGGGAACGACGGAGCGGGTGAAGCCATGCCCTTCGTCCGGCCGATTCTCGGTCCGAGTTTCACGGTGCCCTACCACGTGCTCGCTGAAATGGGCCGCTACTCGAACGATGCCGATCCGCTGCTCGCGGGAACATGGCGGGCAGCCGCCAGCGCGGCGGCCTGCGCCATCGGCGCGGCCCGCACGGTGGTCGGCGGAGACGCTGACGCGGCGTACGCGCTCGCCCGCCCGCCCGGCCACCACGCCGGACCCGACAACTTCGGGGGCTACTGCTACCTCAACAACAGCGCAATCGCGGCCGAACTGGTAACGGCCGCCGGCGGGCGTGCGGCCACGCTCGATGTCGACACCCACGCCGGCAACGGCACCCAGGCGGTGTTCTGGCACCGCCCCGACGTGCTGTCGGTGTCGCTTCACATCGACCCGAGCCTCGAGTATCCCTACTTCCAGGGATACCCCGGCGAGCGCGGCGCCGGAGACGGCGAGGGGTACAACCACAATCTCACGATGGGTCGAGGCACGCAGTGGTCCCGGTACGAGCCCGTGCTCGAAAAGGCGTGCCGCCTCGTCGACGACTTCGGCCCGGACGTCGTGGTAGTGGCGTTGGGAGTGGACACGGCCATCGAGGACGGCGTGCTCGCACTGGAAGGCGAGGACTACCTGCGTTTGGGGGAGCGCCTGGCCCGGCTCGGTCGTCCGATGGTGCTCGTCCAGGAGGGCGGATACGACTTGCGGGCCCTCGGCAAGAACGTGGCCGCGGTCCTTGAGGGCTTCATCCAGGCCAGGTGATCGCAGACCCGGCGACAGAAGTGCGGCGCACGTTCAGGAGTCAGGCAGGATCGACAGGCCGTGCAGCCCGGCGTTGACTACCAGGGTCCGCGACAACTCGCGGGAGCGGGCGACGACCTCGGCGGCATCCACCCTCGTCACCTCCCCGCTCGCAACGGACCGTTCTCCGGCCACCCAGACATCCTTCACATCAGCCGGACTGGTGCAGTACGCGATTTTCTGGTAGGGGTCGTGGACGTTGGCAAGGGCCGGTCTCTCACCATCGAACACGACGATGTCGGCCGCCTTGCCCGGTTCGAGGGAACCGATCAAGGTGCCGAGGTTCAAGGCCCGAGCCCCTTCGATCGTGGCCATGCGAAACGCGTCGCGGGCGCTGAGAGCCGTCGCCTCGAGGTGCGCAAGCCTCTGCATGAGGATTGCCGCCTTCATGCTCTCCAGGAAGTTCTGGCTGTCGTTGCTTGCCGCTCCGTCAACCCCGACGCCCACGGGCACGCCGAGACGGCGCAACTCCGGCACGGGACAGACGCCGGAGGCGAGGATCATGTTCGATACGGGGTTGTGAGCGACGCCGACGCCGCTGGAGGCCAGGATCTCCCGGTCAGACGCGTCCACCCATACGCAATGCGCGACCAGGGTCGGCGCCGCGAAGGTGCCCACCCGCTCGCAGTGCGCGACCGGGGTGACGCCGTACTGGTTCCGCGTGGCCGTGACCTCCTCGCGCACTTCCTGGAGATGAATGTGGGTGCCACGGCCCGACGTGACCGCAAGTTCGGCGCTGCGGGAGAGCAGCTCGTCGGACTGGGCGCTCAGCGCGGCCACGCCGACTCGGAATCGGGTGAGCCGACTAGCGTCGGCCGCCTCGCGCAGAGCTTCGTGTTCGGCCATGACTCTCTCGATCGACGCCGGTCCCCTGTCGCCGGCACCGAAGGAGACCTCGCCGCGCAATCCGATCTCGTCGAGCCCCCGCACCACTCCCGGCGTTACCGGCCCCTCGACCGGCGCGCAAACGAACATGTCGCTTGCCGTGGTGACGCCGCTGCGCAGCAGCTGTATGCCGGCCAGCATCGTCCCGACATGGGCCATCTCCTCGGTGAGGAACGGGTTTATCTTGAAGATGACAGCCTGGAGCCACTCCCAGAGCGTGCAGTGCTCCGCAATGCCGGCCACCAGCGCCTCGGAGAAATGGCCGTGGGTGTTGACGAACCCGGGAGCCACGATGTCGTGGACGCCGCCCGTGACCGCATCCTCGGGAAATTGCTCCGCCAGCTCCGACCACCGGCCCACGGCGTCGATCCGGTCGCCCACGACACGGACGGCGCCGTCGGCGATCTCGGCGGGTTCGGCCGAAGTGAGCACATGACCGCCCCGGATCAGCATGCCGCTCGGTCTCCCGTCTCTCATTTGCATCCCCCTGCCGGGTCACTCGGGCCTGGCTGTGCCGGCACTCGTTGAATCCTGTAATGTCACGCTGAAAGTTACAGTTGACACAGAGTACGGGTTGCGCAGCAGTTGCCGAGGCAGGCGCTGAGACGCGACAGCTGCTGGCCACACGATAGTGGCAGGCGGCATCGACGCAGAGAAGAAGCGGAGGAGAGCCGATGGCGAGTGAGGAACTTGATCTGGCGGTGGTGAACGGCACGGTCGTGTTCGGGCATGGACGGTACCGGCTGGCCATCGGGGTGAAGGACGGCAAGGTGGTTGCGCTCGCCCCTGAGCAATTCCTCGCTCAGGCGCGCGAGACCATCGACGCGAAGGGCCACTACATCCTGCCCGGGGTCGTGGACACTGAGGCCCATCCGGGCTGCTACGTGCCCTTTGAGTACGACATGACCACCGAGTCCCGAGCCGCGGCTTGCGCGGGGGTGACGACCTGGGGCATCCAGGCACCGACCACGCGTCTCGGCACGGAACCCTTCAAGGAGGTTGTCGCATCCGCCGATGTCGTCTCGTTCAACGAGTCCTTCCCCAGCGGGCGAGACGTGATCAACCGGGTCAGCCACGTCGACGCCTACCTCACCTACATGCTTGAGACAGACGAGCAGGCCCATGAGATCCCCCAGTACGCCGAAGAGCACGGTGTCACCTCCTTCAAGCTCTATCTTCAGACGCGCGGCATGAAGGGCATGGCCGACGACCTCGACACGAACTGGCCGAGCCGAAGAGCCGGACTCGGCACCGGCATCGACGACGGCACCGTGTTCCTCGTGATGGAGAATGTCGCCTACCTCGGAGATCCGGGGATGGTGCACATCCATCCTGAGAACTGGGAGATCGGTCGGGTGTTCGAAGAGCGCCTCCGGGCCGCCGGTCGCACCGACTTCGGCGCCTGGACGGATCGCAGTCCGGACTTCCTGGAGGCACAGCACATCCGCGCCTACTCCTACCTGGCCTCGCAGACGCCCGGGCGGGTGCGGCTGTACCTGCAGCACTGCACCACGAAACTCTCCTTCGACGAGGTGGTCAAGGCCCGCGCCGAGGGACTCGAGGTGTACGCCCAGACCGGCCCGCCTTGGCTGTGGGCGGAGCCCGAGTACGGCTGGCGAATCAACGTGCCCCTGCGGCGCCGCGACAACATCGAGGCACTCTGGGTCGCGCTGGCCGAAGGCATCGTGGATGTAGTTGGATCCGACCACGTCGTCGGCTGGGAGCCTTCGTCGTACGCCGAGATGTACAACCCCAACATCTGGGACTGCCGCACAGGCTTCAGCCGCGTCGAGCTATTCCTGCCCGTGCTGTTGTCGGAGGGTGTGAACAAGGGCCGCATTCCTCTCGAGCGCGTCGTGCAGGTCTCCTGCGAGAACGCGGCACGCACGGCCGGTCTGTGGGGCCAGAAGGGCTCCCTGTTCCCCGGCTTCGACGCGGACATGGTGATCATCGACCTGGGCCGCGAGGTCAACGTGGGCAAGGAGCACATCAACACCCGTTCAGGCTGGTCGATCATGGAAGGACACCAATTCACCGGCTGGCCCATCAAGACGATCCTGCGTGGCAAGGTCACTGCGGAGTGGGCCGACGACTCACCGGGAATGCGGCCCGTCGGCGACCCCCGGGGCGAGTACCTGCGGCGGACTCCGGGCGTCAAGAGCCCGAGTCCCGAGATCACGAGCATGGCCCGGATCGCGAAGGGGAACCGCTGGCTTCGAGAGGACTGGGTCCGGCCGGGATTCTCGCCCGACACCCAGAAGTACACCGCGCCGCGGGAGGCCTGAGCAATGGCGATGCCATGGGACGACGTCCTCACCGACACCGACAGAGAGATCTTCGACGTTGCCGGGTGGGGCAGGCGGGCCGGATTCGGTGATCGCCCCGCCCTGCTGGTGATCGACGTGAACTACAACTTCTGCGGGGACAGCGAGGTGTCCGTCCTGGAGTCAATCAAGAAGTGGCGCTATGCGTGCGGGCCCCACGCCTGGGACAGCATTCCGGTCATCGCACGGGTCATCGCGGCCGGACGAGCCAAGAGGCTCCCGGTCATCTACACGACTAATCCGCGTCGCGAGGACGGATTCGACCTCGGGGTGTGGACCCTAAAGAGCTACCGTTCCGACGACGTAGTCGATGTGGCAGGCCACAGGGGGAACGACATAGTCGATGAGCTCGCACCCGAACCAGGCGACCTGTTCATCGAGAAGTGCAAGCCGTCAGCGTTCTTCGGCACCACGCTCATGAGCCACCTCAACAACCTCAAAGCCGATTCCCTCATCATGATGGGCACCACCACGAGCGGCTGTGTGCGGGCTTCAGCCGTCGACGCCATGTCCTACGACTTGAAGGTCACGATCCCCCACGAGACCGTGTTCGACCGGGGCGAACTCTCGCACAAGGTGGCCCTGCTCGACCTGCAAATGAAGTATGTCGACGTCACCGACACCGAGGAGGTATTGGCCTACCTTGCAGAGCTCGACGAGGGGATCTTCGACAACGTCTGGCCGCCTGCGGCTAGAGCCGCCCGGACCAGGAACTGAGGAGGCGGAGCCGATGGACATCACCATCCGCGGATGGCGGACCCAAGTCACCGAGGAGCGGGTCAGCGAGGGCATCACCGCCGATGTCCCCCTGCGCAAAGTAGTTGTAGCCGCGGTGATCGAGAACCCCTTCGTCGGCCGGTACGAAGAGGATCTGTCCGCGGCGGTGGACTGGTCCGTCGGGTTCGGCACCCGGATCGGAGAGCTGGCTTGCGACGCGCTCGGCGAACCGGTCCAGGCCTACGGAAAGGGCGGGATCGCCGGTGTCAACGGGGCACAGGAACACGTGGTGGCCTTCGTGACCACGCCGTTCGGCAACGCGCTGCGCAAGGCGGTCGGGGGTGGCGCGGCTTGGATCTCGTCGGCCTCGATCGTCGGTGCCGCCGGGACGCCGCTCACGCTGCCGCTGGCCCACAAGGACGCCCTCTTTGTGCGGGACAACTACGACGCAGTCACCCTCTACCCAGGCGACGCGCCCCGGCCCGACGAGATCGTCGTTGCGGTCGCGGTGGCCAACCGCGGCCGGCTCAACAGCCGCCTGGGGGGACTCAAGGCTGCCGACGTAGTCGGCGGCGACGGACTGCGCTGACAGCAGGGCCGCTGACATGCCTGACAAGAGCGATCGCTTCGCCGACTCGGCCTCCAAGATCAAGGCTCCGTTCAAGGTTGACCCGACGATGCTCTTCTACTCGCCGCAGGAGAACGTCGACGCGTTCAAGCATCCCCGGATCGCGTCGTACCTGGAGTGGATCGCCGAGGACTGGACGCCGCCTCCGGACGACCCGCGCATCGCCGTCATCATCCCGTGCACGAAATCGAAGCCCTATCCCACGAGCCTCGAGCACCGCGCCATCAACGGCGCGCTCCTGGCCTCGGGCTGGAGTCCCGACGGCCGGGGAAAGCCGCCCGACGAGCTGTACAAGGTCCTCGATGGCGGTGATCCCGGCCATCCCGACAACGATCCCCGACTCCTCGATGTGGGAACCATGACCCGCAATGGCGTGTCGCTGGATCGCATAGTCATCTCCGAGCCGCTGGGACTGGTGCCCTACACCCACGTCTACGAATGGAACGGCGGCCAGAGTCCCGCGGCGAGCTACGACGACCCCGGCCTGTTCGAATCGCGTGGAACCTCGGTATCACCGTGGCGAGAGGACCACACAGCCACCCAGACGGCCTCGGGTCGCTGGACGTGGGGACCGGCCGAGCGCGACGCCTACGTCTTGGCCCACAACACGCTCGCCAATGTGATCCACCGCACGCTCAGCCGGGTCCGATCGCGCTACCGCGCCATCGGGGCGTGGACCTCGCCGGGACTCACACATCGGAGCTTCCTTATGGGGAGGGCCCAACGCAAGGCTGAGGGCCTGCCCCTGAGCCGCGTCGGCTTAGACGGCCCCGCGCCGCTGCGCGGAGTATGTGACGAGACCCCTGGGATCGTCGAGATCCTGCCGACCACCGGGCAGTTGCCCCAGGCCCGGACCGACCTCGCCGAACGTCTGAACCGCGAGGGTAGGAACCACTCCCCCGGTGCTGTTCGCGGGATTTACGCACGCGGTGACGGCCACGACACTCCGCTCGGGCTGCCGGAGTTGCTTGCCCATCTGACAGCATGGCTCGACGCCAAGGCCGAGCCAGTCCAGTGACGCCCGGGCGCCAGACGTCCCCGCACACGGCCTCCGGACAGGGGACGCCGAGCACCGCCGTCATCAACATCGGCACGCTGTTGACCGGCGACGTGGACGAGCCGTACGGAAAGGCTGACTCGCTGCTCATCGAGCACGGGATCATCACCCGTCTCGGCGACGTCGGCGACTGCGACGCCGAGCGTGTGATCGATGTCGGCGGGGCTACTGTGGGCCCCGGGCTCATCGACTCTCATTGTCACGTGGTGTTCGGCGACTACACGCCCCGCCAGCGTGCGGTCGGATTCCTGGAGTCCTACGTCCACGGGGGCATCACCTCGTGCATATCACCAGGCGAGATCCACCTCCCCGGCCGCCCCCACGACGCCGAGGGCGTGAAGGCCCTCGCCGTGCTCGCCCAGCGGTCGTGGGCCAACTACCGCCCCAACGGCATGAAGGTGAATGGCGGGGCGATCGTGCTGGAGCCTGTCCTCACCGCTGAGGACTTCCGCGAAGTGGCGGGCAAGGGAGTCTGGTTGGCCAAGTTCGGCTTCGGGCTCTACGACGATCCCGCCGACGGGCTGCCGCAGGTGCGCGACGCTCAGGCCGCCGGCATCAAGGTGATGGCTCACAGCGGCGGGGCGTCCATACCCGGATCCATCCCCATCACCGCCGACCATCTGATGTTGCTCCGGCCCGACGTGTGCGGCCACGTCAACGGGGGACCGACATCGCTAGACGACGGCAGGCTCGACACACTGGTACGCGAGACGGACTTGGTCTTGCAAATCGTTCAGGCGGGCAACCTTCGGTCATCGCTTCGCATCATCGACGCCGTCCGCGACATTGGAGCTGAGCACCGGTTGATCCTCGGGTCGGACACGCCGACAGGCACTGGGGTCATGCCGCTGGGCATGCTCAAGACCATGGCCGAACTCGCGTCGCTGGGAGGCGTCGATGCAGGGCTGGTGTGGGCCTGGGCCTCGGGCGCGATCGCCGACGTCTACGACCTGGAGGCCGGCAAGGTCGAGGTCGGCCGACCTGCGGACCTGGTGGTGTCGGACGCGCCGTGGGGCTCCTACGGCGGTGACACCGCCGGAGCACTGGTCCGGGGCGACATTCCCGGCATCAGCGCCGTGCTGATCGACGGCCGAGTGAGGGCCTTGACGAGCCGGAACACGCCAGCGTCGGCAACTGCGGTAGCCGTCCATCCGCACATGGAGGATCCGTGCGGCTCAGAACACGTCTGTTGACGAGGGCCAGAGCTCACAGGCGCCGCGCTGTCGGAGTTGACGGGGCCTCGCGTCCGAGACGGACAGTGATCGAAAGGAGACCAGCGTGGGAAACGTAGTCGAAGAGGTATTGGTGCCCGCGTCGCAGGGCCGTGGCGTGTTCGTCAAGGAGGGCCAGTTGCTCGACATCGTCGATGTGGAGGGCCAACAGGTCGGCGATCTCGTTGCCCGCCTGCAGCATGACCCCACCGAGTACATGTCGCCTACACACACGGTGTCATGCAACGCTTCGATCAAGCTGGGGACCGGATCACAGCTTTTCTCGAACCGCCGGAACCCGGTGTTCACCATCGTCCGCGACGACGTCGAGAAGCATGACATCATCGTTCCGTGTTGTGACCACAAACGCTTCCTGCGGGACTACGGACTGGCCGATCACAAGCATTGTCTTGGCAATCTCCAACAGGCCCGCGACCTTCTCGGCGTGGACTACGACCTTCAAGGTGAACAGGCCTGGAACGTGTTCATGCACAACCGCGTGACCGACGAGGGCGCCGTGGTGACCGATCCTGCCGCCCACGAGGCTGGGGCCACCATCACCTTGAAGGCTCACCACGATCTCATCGTGCTGTTGTCAGCCTGCCCCCAAGACCTGACGCCTTGCAACAACTTCGACTGCACACCGATGCTCATGCGTGTCCGTGACGATGACTAGCAGGAGCCCTCGACCGGAGAGCATGGACAGAAGCCGTGGCCCGAGCCATGAGCATTGAGCTGAAGACCGAGGTGGCCGCAACGGCGCGGATGCTGGCGGCGGCCGGATTGGTGGAGGCGTTCGGCCATGTGTCGGCCCGGCTGAGCGGAGAAGGATTCCTCATCACGCCTACGTTGCCGTTGCTCGACGCCGTTGCCGACACGGTCATCACCGTCGACGGCGCGGATGCTGTCGTCGACGATCCGGCGGGTGCGGCCCCGCTCGAGACTCCACTTCACGCTGCGATCTACCGGGCCCGCCCCGATGTGGCCGCGATCTGTCGCGGTCACGGGCCGGCGATGGTGGCCTGGGGCGTGACCGTGGAGGATCTTCCGCTGCAGCACGGCCTCGGAGCCATCGCCGGGGTAAGGATCCCGGTGCACCCCGACGTCGACCTCATAGCCAGCGCCGAGTCGGGACAGCGGGCCGCGGCCACGTTGGGCCCCCATCACGGAGTGCTGCTGCGCGCCAACGGCGGCCTCGCAGTAGGCACGGACCTGGTCGAAGCCGCCACAAGGCTCTGGTTCCTGGAAGAGCGGGCCCGGGTGGCGCTGGCGACAGCTCCTTCGGCCGGGGCCGATATCGACTGGGGGAACCGCCACACCCACACCGCCGTCGAGCTTCGCCGGGCCAAGGCCTGGTTCGCGGCTCGCTTCGCGACAGCCGACCCGAGCGCAGAAGAGGCGTAATCGATGGTTCTCGCCCGGCCCCAGCCCGGCCCAACCATGGAGCCAGATGTTCTTGAGTCGTACAAGGACCGCTTCGAGCGACATCTCTCCCAGACGGTGCCGGGACGCAAGGAGCTCGTGGTAGCCGAGGCCCGTGACTGCACCATCAAGACAGCCGACGGCCGGCTGTTCCTGGACTTCATCTCGGGCATCGCCGTCGCCAACGTGGGTCACAGCCAGCCCGAGGTTGTCGCGGCCGTGCAACAGCAGATGGCCAGCCATGCCCATGTGAATGTCTACGGCCGGTTCGTTCTGCCGGCACAAGTCGAAATCGCCGAGCGACTGACCGGCGTCGCGCCCGATGGACTCGATGTGGCCTACCTGACCTCCACCGGGACCGAAGCCATTGAGGGCGCGCTGAAGCTGGCCCGCAAGTACACGGGCCGCAAACGTTTCGTCGCGTTCGAGCGCGGATTCCACGGCCGAACCCTCGGGGCACTGTCGGTCAGCTGGAAACCGCAGTACCGCCAGCCGTTCGAGCCGCTCCTCGACGGCGTTGACTTCGTGCCATTCGACGATGTCGCAGCGGTCGCTCGGGCCGTGGGCGACGACACCGCCGCGGTGATCGTCGAGCCAATTCAGGGCGAGGGCGGCGTACGCGTGCCGAGCGACGACTTCTTGCCGGGTCTGCGAGAGATCTGCACCGACCGAGGCGCTCTCTTGGTCGCCGACGAAGTGCAGGGCGCCATGGGTCGAGCCGGGCGATGGTTCTCGTTCGAGCTGTGGGCGACCGTCCCTGATGTCATCGTGGTGGCCAAGGCATTTGGCGGCGGCCTGCCACTGGGAGCCTTCGTGTCGACCCCGCACATCTTCTCGACATTCCTCGACCCTCCGCTGTCACACGTCACAACCTTCGGCGGCAACCCCGTGTCTTGCGCCGCGGCCGCGGCCGCCTTCGACATCATCGAACGCGACGGCCTGCTCGAAGCGGCCGAGAGCAAGGGTGCCGCACTGAAGAGGCGCCTCGAGGCCACCAGAGAGCAGTTCCCCGACCTCATCACCGATGTGCGTGGGCGGGGACTGTGGCTCGCGATCGACTTGCCGCCCGAACTAACGATGCCCATCGTGAATGAGATGGAGAACCGCGGGGTTCTTGTCGGTGCGATGCTCAACTCTGAGGGCACGGTGCGCATCGCGCCGCCGCTCATCGTGGCCGAAGCTGAGGTCGACGTGTTCGTCGGTGTGCTGAGGGCGACACTGCGCGCCGCTGCCACCGGCAAGTTGAAGGCCTGAATCGACTTTCGACCCCCAGCTACCTGGCCCCCCTCCCGGCGCTCTGTTAAGTCATCCTTAACAGGGCTAGGCCAGTGTGCTAGATCCATCTCCGATGGCTCAACGCGTGGCGCTCTACCTCCAAGACCGTGTGGGTGCCCGAAATGGTGTCGTGGCTGGTCAGGCGGCGCATTCGCTGACGGTTCCCAGGGTGCAAGAGCATTATGCCTGGTCAGCGCGCACGACCATATTTTGGGCACCCATACGCTCTCGTAACGATATCAAGAGTGGTAACAGAATCTGTATCACTGAACATGTGACGAGGTCAGAGGCTATTTCTTGTGTCAGATGGTGCCCGGGGTGGGACTCGAACCCACATGCCCGTTAGGGCAACCCGTTTTAAGCGGGCCGCGTCTGCCAGTTGCGCCACCCGGGCACTGCTGCCACGGTACCTCGCTGCTACCCCGTGAGGACCGTGCTCGGCGGCCCCGCAGCTTCGTCGCGTGCCTCAGAGCTGTCTTCGAGCTTGTCGACGGTCTCCTGCGAACGACCCGCTACCTTCAACTCGCCGGGCTTCACCCGGTCTGCCCACTTCTCAAACGCCTCTAGTCGCTCGGCCCTGGACTTGCTCATGGGCTACGCCTCCAAGAACTTCCGTCGTGCGACCATGGCGTGAATGATAGCCGAGCCGTCTTCATCGCAAACGACGACGATTTCCAGCGGCTCACCAGTAGTCGAGGGACCAATGAACACGGTCACGTACACATCGTCGGTCTCAATGCGACGCCAGTGGTTCCGGAAGGCATGACGTATGTCAGCGTCCCGAATGCCGTGCTTGCGAGCACTCGGCTCAATGATCATATGCAACTTATATGTTGTTACATTATATTTCCAGTGCGGCTAGGATGGCTGGGCCCGCTAGGCGGCAGCCGCATCGGTCCGGGCAGGCGCGACTGGGACAGCGGTGGTGGGCTCGGTCCTGGCGGCGAGCTCGCCTGCGTCCGCCTCGGCGTCGACTGCCAGCCACAGGGCGGAGCGGGCTAGGTCTGCTCGCGCGCCCGCCAGGTAGTTGGCCACCACGACCCCCTCGATCATGTCGGCCAGCACCGCCCCTCGGGGCCGGCCCTTCAGGCGGACCGACACCATCGGCGATCCGTTGCGGCGGCGGATGGAACGATCGAGGTCGGGACGGGACGGCGGGCTGGCGAACACTGGCACGACCAGGCCGCGCAGGCGGGCGGCCCGGCCCAGCGAGCGAGCCGCGGAGCCGAAGTCGAGCGATGTGATTCCCATGGGAGCTATCGTCGCGCCGGGGTGTGACACGAGCCCCTCCCCACCCGCAGGAGCCGGCCCCGAGCCCCATGCACGCCGACGACTACAACCCGGCCCAGCAGGAGGTGGTGAGCCTGCTCGGCGCCCCGAAGGGGGCTCGTCCCGAGTTCGAACCGGGCCTGCGCGACGAGCTGCGAGCCGGGCTTGAGGACCGTCTGGAACCGCTGGTGGAGCGCATCAGGTCCGACGCATTCGACGACCCCGTCATCTTCTTGAGCAAGTTCATGCTCACGCAGGTGCTCGGATGCGAGCGGAAGTTCATGGCCGAACGCGCCGAGCCGTTCGAGTGGTCGCCGCCCACCGCCCGGGGCACCATCATGCACAAGGCGATCGAGCTGTCGGTGCACTGGCGCGGCGAGCCCTCCCCGCTGGCGCTGGTGGACGAGGCCCTGGCCAGCCTCCAGAACGCCGACAAGAGCATCGGCGACTACCTGAGAACCTGCCGCGAGACCGAGCGGACCGAGCTGCGGGCCGCAGCCGGCTCGACGATGACCCAGTTCCTGGAGTGCTTCCCGCCGCTGAAGCCGGCGTGGAGGCCGACAACCGAGAGCCCGATACGGGCCTCGCTGCACGGCGGGCTGATCGTGCTGTCGGGCAAGCCGGACCTCACGCTGGGCCAACCCGACGGCACCGTGGCCGGCAAGGTGATCCTCGATTTCAAGACGGGCGGGTTCTCCCCCTCCCACCGCGAGGACCTCCGCTTCTACGCCCTGCTCGAGGCCCTGCGCATCCTTCCGCCCCGCCTGCTGGCCACCTACTACCTCGACCAGGGCCGCGTCCATTCCGAGGAGGTCACCCACGACCTGCTGCTGTCCGCCGCCGAGCGGGTGGTCGACGGCGCCCATCGCTACGTCGAGCTGATCTCAGGCCAGCGCCCGGCGACCGTGGCTCCCGGCCCGGCCTGCAGGTGGTGCCCGGTCCAGCCCGACTGCGCGGAGGGAACCGAGTACTTGGAGGGCGCTTCCGAACGCGGCCTCGAGGACTGGTGAGCCGCGGCCAGGCCTAGCGCAGGTTGACGCTGCCCCGTCTCAAGGCTGCGCCACCGTAGCCCGCAAAGACTCTCTTGCTGGTGGTCGCCACACGACCACAACAGGCATTGCGTGATCGTCGTCTAGCTGGACGGGGGCCTCGTGGGGCGGGGAGGCGACGGCGTGGTGGGATGGACCTCGGGCACCACCTCCGGGGAGTACTCCCCCACCTCGACGTCCAGATGACGCAGCCAGCCCGAGAGGTGGAGCAGAGCCGTTCCGCCCAGCATCACCGCTCCGTATGCGCCGTAGGCGGGTCGGGCCCCGACCCGCTCGATCAACTGGCCAAGCGCGAGCTGCCCGATCGGGTTCGACGACATGAGGACCATGAAATACAGCGACAGCACCTGCGCCCGACGCTGCTCGTCCACCTGGAGCTGGACCGCGGTGTTGAGCGCGCTGGCCGACGTCAGATGGGCCGCCCCGACGAGCACCAGCGCTGCCAGGGAGATCACGAACGTGGGCGCCGCGGCCAGGCCCAAGATGGCGGTGCCGTACAAGGCGAAAGCCGCCCGTTGGACCTGTGACCGCGGCACGCGCGCTCCCAGCGACGCCACCACCGGTGTGGCCGCGACCGCGCCCGCACCGACCATGGTGAGCATCAGCCCAAAACCGCCCGGCCCCCGATCGAACACGTCCTCGGCGAAGACGACGCTCAGCATCTGGATCGGCAGCCCGACCAACCCGATCAGCCCCCCGGCGGCGAAGGCCACCACTAGGCCGCGACGAGCGCGCACGTACCGGGCCACGACCATCGTGTTGCGAATCAGCCGCATGTTCAGAGCCCCAACCGCCGAGGCCGTCTTGCGGGACTCGATGCGCGCCAGCGCGGCTATGACCCCCAGGCATCCGGCCGCGCTCACCCAGAACGCGACCGCCGGACCGACCGTGGCCACGGTTATGCCCCCCAGCATCGGACCGATCAGGCGGGAGCTGTTGAACTGAGCGGAGTTCAAGGTGACCGCGTTGAGAAGGACATCCTTGGGCACCAATTCGCTGACGAAGGCCTGCCAGGCGGGCAGGTTGAGGCCCCCAGTCAGCCCCGACGCCGCGGCCAGAGCGACATAGGCGGTCGGCGACCTCACTCCCTGCATCCAGGCCAGCGCCATCACCGCCGCCACCGCGCCCATCAGGGACTGCGAAACCATCAGCAGCTTGCGCCTCGGGTAGTGGTCGGCCAGCATGCCCGATACCGGAGCGACTAGGGCCATGGACGCAAATTGCGCGAACCCGGCGAAGCCGACCCAGCCCGGGCTGTGGGTCAGGTCCCAGATCACCACAGGCAGGGCCACGTACTGGAAGAAGCGGGCCGCGCTGGACACGAACCCGCCGAACCAGAAGTAGCGGAAGTTGCGATGCCCGAACGAGGCGAACGCCGTCGACGGCATCAAAGCACCGTAGCGCCGTCGCCGCGCCATACTGCGAACCATGGCTTGCGTGAAGATCGACACCTCCGACGGCGTGGCCCAGCTCACGCTCAACGATCCCGGCAAGCGCAACGCAGTCAACCAGACAATGAACGACGAGATCGGCGCGGCCCTCGACGAGCTCGAGCCCGACCCGGCGATCGGTGCGCTGGTGGTGACCGGCGCCGGGAAGGGGTTCTGCGCGGGCGCCGACCTCGACGATCTGCTCGCCGCGGAGTCCACCGGCATAACCCGGATCTACGAGGGGTTCCTGCGGGTGGCCCACTCGCCGCTGGCCACGGTCGCCGCGGTCAACGGCGCCGCGGTGGGGGCCGGCATGAACATGGTGCTCGCCTGCGACATCGTGCTGGCGGGGCGCCGCTGGGCCCGCTTCGACTCCCGCTTCCTGCAGATCGGCCTGCATCCCGGCGGAGGCCACACGTGGCGCCTGCAACACGCGACCGACCGCACCACCACCATGGCGATGGTGATCTTCGGAGAGGTGCTGTC
>JAKZWH010000307.1:0-2726 GCA_047515615.1 Acidimicrobiales bacterium
CCGATCACATGGTGGGGGCAGGCGATCACGCATCCCGCGCAGCCGGTGCACAGCCCCGAGGTGATCACCTCGTCGTGAAGCTCCTTCCACTGGTAGGTCCAGCGGGGCTTCTTGGCCGCCGCAGGCGCAGCGTCGGTGACCGTCATGCGCCCCCGGCAGGATTCGAACCTGCGCACACGGCTCCGGAGGCCGTTGCTCTATCCCCTGAGCTACGAGGGCTCAGCGAGCCATGCTATCGGCGGGCGCTCGGCGGCGGTCGGCGGCTCCATGCCGTCCGGCACGCGCCGCGGTCCGGCATCCACGATGGCGTGGGGCCGAAATCTGAAGACTTTCGCGTCATATAGAGGCACAAGTCTTCAGATTCCGGTTCCGACCTGAGCGCAGGGTCGATTCGGGTGCGTCCCACTTTCAGCTTCGCGCCTGTTGCGGCCCGATCCGGGTTCAGGGGCGGCCGGTAGGATCGGCCGATGCCGGATGTGCGCGACGGGTTGCGGGACGGGTTGCGGGCGGCTCTCGACGGAGCCGGCGTCGTGCCCGCGCCCGCCGAGATCGCCATCGAGCGTCCCCGGGACCGCGCCCACGGCGAGTGGTCGTCCAATGTGGCGCTGGCCGCAGCGAAGGCCTCGAAGCGCCGGCCCCGGGAGCTCGCCGAGCAGATCGTCGCCCATCTGAGCGCCGAGCCGCCCCCCCATGTGGTGGCGGTGGAGGCCGCTGGCCCCGGCTTCGTGAACTTCCGTCTGGCCCCGAGCTGGCTGCACGAGGTGCTGCGAGAGGTTGTCGACGCCGGCGTCGACGGCTACGCCCGCAGTGAGGCTGGCGCCGGGCGCTCGGTGAGCGTGGAGTTCGTGTCGGCCAACCCCACCGGACCGCTGCACGCCGGCCACGGACGCTGGGCCGCCTACGGCGACTCGCTTTGCCGGTTGTTGCAGCGTTGCGGCTACCGGGTTTGCCGTGAGTTCTACGTCAACGACCGGGGCCGCCAGATCGATCTGTTCGCGGCCTCGTTGGCCGCCCGCTCCGGCGGCGCCGAGCCGCCGGAGGACGGCTACCGCGGCGAGTACGTGGCCGAGTGGGCTACCGAGATGCCGGACGGCGCCGACGTCCGCCAGTGGGGACTGGAGCGGGCCCGCCGCGACCAGGCTGACACCCTGGCCATGTTGAACGTGGGCTTCGACCTCTACACCAGCGAGGCCGCGCTGGTCGCTCGCGGCGCGATGGACAGCGTCCTAGCCGAGCTGCGAAGCCGGGCCATGGTCTACGAGCACGACGGTGCGGTTTGGCTCCGGACCGGCGAGTTCGGTGACAGCGCCGATCGGGTGCTGGTAAAGAGCGACGGTGAGCCCACCTATTTCCTGCCCGACATCGCCTACCACCACGAGAAGTTCTCCCGGGGCGAGATGGTGATCGACATTCTCGGAGCTGACCACCACGGCTACGTCCCCCGGATGCGGGCCGCGCTGGCCGCGCTGGGACACAGCTCCGAGGCCTACGAGGCTCTAGTCGGCCAGAATGTCACGCTGCGCCGCGGCGGGGTCGAGGTGCGCCAGTCCAAGCGGGCCGGCAACATGGTGCTGGTCTCGGAGCTGCTCGACGAGGTGGGCCCCGACGTGACCCGGCTGGTGTACCTGCTGCAGTCCATCGACACCACCCAGACCATCGACATCGATGTGGTGTCGGCCCAATCCGCCGAGAATCCCGTCTACTACCTTCAGTACGCGCACGCCCGGGTCCACTCCCTGGCCCGCCAGGCCGCGGCCCGCGACGTGCAGCGTGCACCGCTGGACGCTGTGGACCTGTCCGTCCTCGTGCACCAGCACGAGCTGGACCTGCTGCGGGCGCTGGCATCGCTGCCCGACACGGTGCTGCTCGCCATGCGAGCCCGCGCTCCGCACCAGGTGACGACTTGGGCCCGGGAGCTGGCTGCCGCGTTCCACCGGTTCTGGCATGACTGCCCCGTCCTGCGCGACGACATTGGAGAGGACCTGCGCCAGGCCCGCCTGTGGCTGGTGGAGGCCGCTCGGGTCGGCTTGGCTGTTGCGCTGGCCATTCTCGGGGTGTCAGCCCCGGAGAGGCTGTAGGACCATGACTGCCTCGCCGTCGTCGCCGCTGCCTCGACACCTGCTGCCCGACAACCACGACGTGTCACAGGGGCGGCTCAGCATCGGGGGATGCGACCTGATCGAGCTGGCTGAAGCCCACGGGACGCCCCTGTTCGTCTACGACGAGGAGCACCTGCGCAGTCGCTGCCGGGAGGCGGTGGCCGCGTTCGGGCCGGATGTCTCGTACGCGGCCAAGGCGTTCCTGTGCGTCGCCATGGCCCGCCTCGTGCACTCCGAGGGCATGGGCATAGACGTGGCCACCGGCGGCGAGCTGCACGTGGCTCTGGCCGCGGGCGTGCCCGCGGGCCGGCTGGTGCTCCACGGCAACAACAAGTCGATGGACGAGCTGCGCCAAGCCGTCGAAGCTGGGGTGAGGCGCATCGTGGTGGACAGCTTCGATGAACTCGACCGCTTGGACGCCCTGCACGCCGAGACGGGAGCGCGGCCCAAGGTCCTGCTGCGCTTCACGCCCGGAGTCGAGGCCCACACCCACACGTACCTGGTCACCGGGGCCGACGACTCCAAGTTCGGCTTCACCGTGTCCACCGGCGCGGCCGCGGCCGCCATGGAGCGAGCCCTGGCGTCGACCTCGGTCGAGGTGGCCGGTGTCCACTCCCACATCGGCAG
>JAKZWH010000308.1:0-7735 GCA_047515615.1 Acidimicrobiales bacterium
CCGCAGAATACGTCGGCGCGATGCGTTCACGCCGGGGGCCAGGCCAGGCCGCCGTCGACCTTGATGATGGCGCCGGTGGTGTAGCTGGACGCCGACGAGGCCAGGTACAGCGCCGCGCCGACGATCTCGTCGGGCTGGCCGCCCCTCTCCAGCGGTATGCGCTGGCGGGCCGTCTCGGCGAAGGCGTCGAGGTCCCAGGCCTTGGTGATGTCGGTCATGAACGGCCCGGGCATGATGCCGTTGACCCGGATCTTCGGTCCGAGCATGTGGGCCAGGGCCACGGTCAGGTTGTTGAGTCCCGCCTTGGCCATCCCGTAGGGGACCTCAACCGCGCTGGGCTGCACCGCGGCGATGCTGGACACGTTGATGATGCTGCCCTCGGCGCCCCGGGCCAGCATCTGCTCGGCCACCAGCGCGCACAGCCGGAACGGGCCTTTCATGTTCAGAGCGATCACGCTGTCAAAGAGTCCCTCGGAGACCTCGGCCAGCGAGGGGTACAGCGGTGAGCTCCCGGCGTTGTTGATCAGCACATCGATCGGCCCGAGCCGGTCGGTGACCTCCTCGACGAATGGCTCGCACTGGTCCCAGCGGCCCACGTGCAGGCCGAGCCCGATCACCTCGGACCCCGATGTCGCCAAGATCTCGGCCGCGGCGGCCTCACACACGTCGCGTTTGCGGCTGGCGATCGCCACTCGTGCCCCACGGCGGGCGAACGCCTCGGCCATCTCTCGGCCCAGGCCGCGGCTGCCTCCAGTGATGGCAACAACCTTGCCCTCGAGATCGAACAACCGATCACGGTCGGCGGTCATCTAGCTCCTCCTCACACGGGGCGTGCACGGATAGGTTGTCACCCCCCGCGGTGAAGCGCTGTGTTTCCCGCTCTTGTTCGCTGCGCTCACGGGCCGCTCGGGCCACGGCCTCGCTCGGAGTCTCGCGGGGATCCTCGTGAACTGTGGCCTATCCGCTCGGCCTCTGGCAGTCAGCCAGCCTCAGATCGGCAGGTTGCCGGTGGCTCGGCGGGTGGTGCCCTCGTCGGTGTAGGCGGCGATGGTCCGCTGGGCGATGCGCATCTGGTGCACCTCGTCGGCGCCGTCGGCGAAGCGAGCCCAGCGGGCGTGCTGGAACATGTGCGCCAGCGGCGTGTCGGTGGAGTAGCCGAGGGCGCCGTGCACCTGGATTGAGCGGTCGATGACCCGGTTCAGCATGTTGGCCACGAAGTGCTTGGCCATCGACACCTCAGACTTGAACTCCTGCCCCCGGTCGATCTTGTGGGCCGCGTGCAGCACCATCAGCTTGGCCTGGTACAGCTCCATCGCGGAGTCGGCGATCATCCACTGGATGCCCTGCTTCTCGGCCAGCAGCGACCCGTGGGAGAAGCGGTTCAGGGAACGGTCCACCATCATGTCCAGAGCGGTCTCGGCCTGGGCGATCCACCGCATGCAGTGCGCCAGGCGGGCCGGCCCCAGCCGGTACTGGCCCAGCAGGTGGCCCTGGCCCCGCCCGCCGAGCATCTGGTCGTTGTGGACCCGCAGGTCCTCGATGAGGATCTCGCTGTGGCCGGTGCTGCCGTGCATGGTCTCGATCTGGCGAACCTCGGTCCAGCCCTCGTGCGGCAGGTCGATGATGAAGGCGCTGTTGGCGGCCTGCGGTATGTCGGGGTTGTCCTCGGTGCGGCACACCAGGATGGCGAAGTTGGCCCGATGGGCGTTGGAAATGAACCACTTGTGCCCGTTGATAACCCACTCGTCGCCGTCGGGGTAGGCACGGGTCTGGATCAGGGTCGGATCCGAGCCCGCCACCTCGGGCTCGGTCATGGCGAAGCACGACCACGCCTTGCCGTCGCACAGCGGGCGCAGGTACTTCTCGGCCTGCTCAGGTGTGGCCCAGTGCAGCAGGGTGTGCATGTTGCCCTCGTCGGGGGCCTGGCAGTTCAGCACCCACGGCCCGTAGTACGACTTGGCCGCCTCAGCCTGCACCATCGCCAGCGCCACATGCCCCAGGCCCATGCCACCCCACTCCTCCGGCATGTGCGGCAGCCACAGGCCTGTGGCCCGGGCCTGCTTGCGCAGGTCGATCAGAACACCGACCCGGTCGCTCCCGGTCAGGGGCTCGCCGCCGTCACGACCCTCGATGCGCTCGGTGGCCGGCTTGACCGCATCGTCGATGAACGACCGGACCCGTGTCCTGATCTCCTCTTGCTCATCAGAGAGCGTGAAGTCGATGGCCATGGCTGCTCCTTGCTTGCCGCGCCGCACAGTCTGCTCCGACATTGGGGTTCCGCCTCGCCCGAGTCCGCCGACGGCAGGGTCCAATACGATGCATCCCCACCGCGACCACAGGAGACAGCGTGACCGAGACCCCGTTGAGCCGGCCCGGCGAGGTGGCCGGATGGCCCAAGCTGGTAGTCACCTACCGCACCGACCCTTCCGGCGTCGAACAGCTGATACCGCCGGGCCTCGTGGCAGGAGAGCCCATAGTTACCGTAGGGGTCTACTGCGTGCCCGTCCTGGGGGAACCGGAGTACGGAGTGAGCGTGAAGGTGCCCGCGTCATGGAATGGCACCGATGGCCTCTACAACCTGGGCATGGGGATCGACCAGGAGGCGGCCGTCTCCATCAGCCATGAGACCAACGGTCAGCCCAAGTTCCTCTGCGACATCTCCTACTACCGCCTCGGCGACCTCGTCTCGGCTCGGGCCACGCACCAGGGATACACCTTCGTCGAGTTCGGTGGAGAGGTGACCGGGACTGCCGACTTGCGACCCGGCGACGGCACCGAGCACGAGTGGTGGGTCAAATACTCCCGGGCCATCGGCGGCGCGGTCGGCCAGTACGATTTCCCGCCCCACGTCGTGGACGTGGCCACCACCTTCGAACAGCGCCACGTCGAGAACGTCGACGGCGAACTCAAGCTGCTGGACAGTCCGTGGGATCCGATCGCCCGCTATCTCCCGATCCGGGAGCAACTGTCGGCGCAGCTGGTCACCCATCAGGCCAAGGCCCGCGACATCACCAACGCCGGCCCGCTAGACCCCGGCGCCTTCTGGGCCCACGCCGACACGATCGGCGCCTCCCGCTGGCCAGGAACCCGGGGCGGCCCCCGCGCCGACTGAACCGCCACCCGCTGACGGTCGCCACATCCCGGCGCGGGCACCTACCCGCGGCCCCCGGGCCGCGGCCGGTTCGCGCCACGGCTGGTGCATAATGCGGATCAACTAGCATACAGAATGTCGATTAGTTGATAGGCAAAATATCTATTAGTGATCGTCAAAACTGCTGGTTAGGCGCTACTGCCACCGCCTGCCGTCGTGGTCGCGAAGCCCCTCGGCCCGACCTGTGTGCCGAGCCAAGGTCCACATCACCGACACCGGCCTGGCCGCAGGACTGATGGGGCTGGATGCCGATGCCCTCACAGTCCCCACCGCGCCCGCCACCGGCCCGCTGTTAGAGACCTTCGTCGCCAACGAGATAGCCCGCGGCCTCTCCACGTCTGCTAGCAGGCTCCGCCTATTCCACTACCGGGACCACCAGGGGCATGAAGTCGACCTCGTCATCGAGCGCTCTGACGGCGCGATCGCGGCGATTGAGATCAAGGCGACGAGCTCGCCCAGCGTCGACCAACTGCACCACGCGAGCTGGCTGAGGGACCGCATGGACTCCGTCTCGCCAGGCGCCTTCCGCGCCGGCATCCTCCTGCACACCGGCCACCAGCAGTTCACCGTCGGTGATCGTCTGCACGTCTGCCCCATCGACACCCTCTGGCAATAGCGCCCGGCCACGACACCAGCGGCGGGATACCCAGGCGATCGCCTCGCTGTCTCAGGCCGCGGCGGGCTGGCGCTGGTTTAGGGGGTTCATGCCGGGGCAGCCTCGGGCCTCCTCGGGGACCTCCGAGTAGTCGATGCCCGCGGCCACCTCGTCCTTGGTGAGGCAGTGCTGCCCTGCCAGGGGCCGCAACGCGTCCAGATCGAACTTGTAGAGCTTGGCCGCGTTGGTGGTCAGCAGCTTCGTCGCGTCGTCGACGGGCATGCCGCCGAAGGTGAGCCTGAGGTGCTTCTCGGTGAAGGGGTGGGATCCCTCGGTGTGCGGGTAGTCAGAGCCCCACATGATGCGGTCGATGCCGATCTCGGCGGGGCGGTGGGCCTCGCAGGGCCGCAGGAAGCTGGCGCCGATGTAGCACTGGCGCTGCCAGTACTCACTGGGCTTCATGGACATGGCCGACACCGCCGGCCCACCGAAGATGGCCTCCGAGCCATATGTCGAGTACTTCATGCGGTGGTAGAAGGAGTCGAGGTCCTTGAGAACCTCGGGGATCCAGGCCGTGCCCGTCTCGGTATTGACGAACTTCAGGTCGGGATGGCGCTCGAACACCCCCGAGAACATCAGGTGCCACAAGGCGCGCTGAGACCACCAGCGCACCTCGATGAGGAACACCGCCAGCGACGCGGGGAAGTGGTTGCCGAACGACGGGGTGGCCCCACCCGCATGGTGGTTCACCGGCATGTCATTGGCCGCCGCCGCTGCCCAGATCGGCTCGTAGGAGGCCGAGTAGAGCGGCTCGAACGGAGAGTCAGGGGGCGCTCCCGGTAGCAGAATCCCGCCCCGCATCCCGTTCTCGGCGGCCCATTCGATCTCGGCGACAGAGCCCTCGACGTCGCCAAGAAAGATCTGAGCGATGCCGGCGCAGCGCTCGGGCGCCTCACTAACAAGGTCCAGCAGCCATCGGTTGTGAGCCCGCAGACCGGCCCAGCGGTGCTCGAAGTTGTCGGAGTACTGCGGGGTCTCCAGCGCGGTGGAAGCGGGCGGGGCGAACGGCGGCAGCGTGTTGGGGAACATGACCCCGGCCACCACCCCGTCGGCGGTCTGCTCCCGCAGCCGTCGCTCCATCGACCAGTTGCGATCGCCGTCTTTCTCCGGGTTGCCGTCCACGCCGACGTTGCGGGGGCTCTTGCGGCCCTCGTACGCCGCGGCTGCGGCTTCGAGGCCACGCTCGACCCTGTCGGCCCACTCGTCGAAATCGCGGTGGTACTTGGACTCCAGGTATTGGCGGTAGTCGCGCAAGTCCGCGCCGCAATGGGTGTCAGCCGAGATGACGACGTGATGCTCCGACATCGAATCCTCCTAGGTGCTGACGACCGCGACCATCAGGGTACGGCCCTCCCCCGCCCCCCAGACTCTCGTCGAGCTTCCTTCCGAGTGTGACAAGGAGAGCGAAGAGAGCTGGCTCAGGTGGCTAGGTCGTGACCACGGGGCATCTCGGCCCGGCCGATGGCCTCAGCCCGCTCGTGCAGCAGCTCCTCGGTCTCGGGGAGGTTCCGGGCGATGATGTAGCGACGTTCGACCACACGGTCGAGCACGAACTCGCCGAGCTCGTCGATGTTGGCGACCTGGGGCTCCTCCCCTCGGATCTTGGCAACGATCTCCTTGAGTTCGTCGAATGAGAGGCTGCCCCGCCCCGTGCCCTCCCCCACCCGCTGGAGGTGCTCGGGCCGGTTGCGCTGGGCGTTGAACAGGCCGGTGTTCATCAGGCCGCCCGAGGGGTAGAACACTGACGCCCTGAGGTTGGTGCCCTCGCTGATGAGGTTGTGGTTGAGGGCCTCGGTGAAACAGCTGGCCGCGGCCTTGGACGAGGCGTACACCGAGGCGGTGGGCACGGGAGCGAACCCGCCGTCGCCCGATGATGTGACGATCACCTGGCCGGGCTCGCCCGACGCGATCATGCGGGGCACGAACGCCCAGGTGCAGATGGCCACCCCGAACACGTTGACGCCGAAGCACCAGCGCCAGTCGTTGGGCTCCTGCTGCCAGGGCTTGCCACCGCCGCCCGAGGTGACCCCGGCGTTGCAGAACAGCAGGTTGCACCGCCCGTGGGCGGAGAACACATGGTCGGCCAGCGCGGTGACGGACTCCTCGTCGCTCACATCGGTGCGCACGCCCTCAACAGGACCGAGAGGCGACAGCTCCCCCACCACCTGATCCAGCACGGACTCTTCGATATCAGCGATCACTACTCGGGCGCCCCGGCGAAGCAGCGCCCTGACGATGCCCTTGCCGATGCCGCTGGCCCCGCCGGTGACCACGGCCACGGCCCCGTCGATGCTCAATCGGTCGGGGGTCACGGTCATCTCCGCATCAGGCAGGGGCGACAAGGCCCCGATGCTATGTCCCCGAGGCCGTGGATTCAGACTTCGAGCATCAAGGTGACGGGGCCGTCGTTGGTTAGCTCAACCGCCATGTTCGCTCCGAACGAGCCGGTGGCGACCGTGGCGCCGAGGCGTCGCAGCTCGGCCACCAGCTCGTCGATCAAGCGAGCCGCGTCGTCCGGAGGGGCCGCGGCGATGAACGACGGCCGGCGGCCCTTGCGAGTGTCGCCGTACAGGGTGAACTGGCTGACCACCAGCAGCTCGCCACTGGTGTCGGCCACCGAGCGGTTCATGTGGCCGTTCTCGTCGGCGAAGATGCGCAGGTGCCAGAGCTTGGCCGCAAGCTTCACTGCGGAGTCGCGGTCGTCACCGTGGGTCACCCCGACCAGGCAGCACATCCCCGGACCGATCTCGCCGACGACCTGACCGTCCACCCTGACCCGGGCCTGCGCGGCCCTCTGCACCAGCGCTCTCACAGGCTCAGCCTAGATTCCCGCCTGTCAGGCCTTGGCCTGGCGAGCCTTCTGCGTCCCGGATGCGACGGTTCCGTAGAAGACGCCGCCGAGCACGACCACGGCACCGATGACAGCCGCTGGGCGGGGCAGCTCGCCCAGGAACAGGGCCGCCCACACGGTGCCGGCCACCGTCTCGACCGGAGTGAACAGGGCCACCTCCGATACAGGAGCGAAGCGGGGCGAGTTGGTGTGGGCCAGGCGGCCCAGCGGGTTGAAGCACAGGCCCATGGCCGCGATCGCAAGGTAGGCCCGTGTGTCCAGCGAGAACGGCGATGCCGCGAAGGAGGTGACCGCGATCACGATGACCGCGCTGATCGACAGGCCCGCCAGCCGGCTCATGTCGGGGTAGCGCCGCCAGATGGTGAGGTTGCACGCGAAGGCGGCCACGGCCACCAGCGCCAGGAAGTCGCCCCCGAGGGTGGGCTCTCCCAGCGAGCTCCCCACGATCACGGCGATGCCGACCATGGTCACCGCGATGGCAACGCCCACCCGCCGGGTGATCCGCTCCCCTAGGAACAGGCGGGCGCACCCGGCCGCCAGCAGGGGCGCAGCCGCCACGATCGCCACCACGTTGGCGACCCGCGTCTGGGTGATGGCGGTGATGAAGGTGACCTGGCTGACCGAGGACAGCGCGCCCACTCCCGCCAGCGGAAGCCGGTGGGAGCGCAACGACTCCATCGCCGGGCGCCGGTCGAGCCGCCGTCCGTACGTCGAGTACACCACGAGCGCGCAGCACGCCACCAAGAAGGCGACGTCGACCGCCTCGGCCTCAGACAACCGAACGAACAGCGAGTCGGTGGAGACGGCCAGCATCCCCACCCCGGCCAGCAGCCACCCCAGCCGCCGCCGGTCGCCTGAGCGGTCCTCCGTCATCGAGCCACGCTAACGGCTGCCTATCCGGCGACCGGAACTAGACCCAGCCGCTGAACACTCGCTCCGCGGCTGCGCCGCGGTTCAAGCGACCGCCGCGCCCGCGGGAATTATCTCATCGACGATTACGTCGCCCACCTCGGCGGGCGCCACGTCGTAGTAGGCCGCGATCGCATCCCGGGCCGTGTCAGCCACGTCCTCAAGGCAA
>JAKZWH010000309.1:0-6562 GCA_047515615.1 Acidimicrobiales bacterium
CGTCGACCTCGCACACGCCGGCGATGCGGTGGATGCAGCGGGGCTCGAAGGCGCAGCCGAACTCGGGGGCGGCGCCCGCCGTCGAGGCGTCCTCGGCCAGCGCCGCCACTTGGTGCTCGCCCCTGCCGGGGATCGAGTCGAGCAGCAGCGCCGTGTAGGGGTGATGCGGCGGGGTGAAGATCTCCTCGACGGTGCCCGACTCCACAATGCGACCGTGGTACAGAACCACCACCCTGTCGGCCAGCCAGCGCACCACGGCCAGGTCGTGGGCGATGAACAGGTAGGCCACGTCGGTCCTGGCCTGCAGCTCCCGCAGCAGCTCCAGGATGTTGTCCTGCACCGACACGTCGAGGGCCGACAGGATCTCGTCGCACAGGATCAGCTTGGGCTCCGCGGCCAGGGCCTGGGCGATGGCCACCCGCTGGGCCTCGCCCCCGCTGAGCTGGGGCGGGTAGCGGTCGATGTAGCCGGGGTCGAGGTGGACGCTGGCCAGCAGCTCGGCCATGCGGTCGCGCTTGGCGGCCTTGGACAGGTCGAAGAACACCTCGAGGGTGCGGCCCAGGTTGTAGCGGACCTTGCGGCGGGGATTGAGCGACGACGCCGGGTTCTGGAACACGTACTGGATGTGGCGCAGCATCTCCGGAGGCCGGCGATGCACGGGCACGGTTATGTCGCGGCCCTCGAAGCGCAGCCTCCCCCGCTGGGGCCGGATCAGCCCGGCGATGGAGCGGGCCAGGGTGGTCTTGCCGCTGCCGCTCTCGCCGACGAGAGCCACGGTCTCGCCGGGATTGATGCTGAACGAGACGTCGTGCACCGCGGGCACCGGTTCGGTGGTGTCGGACCGCAGGGCTCGTATCAGCCTCGACACCAGCCCGCGGCGGCGCCGGTAGGAGATCTGAACGTCCTCGACTTCGAGCAGCGGCGTCATGATGCCGCCCCGTCTCCGGCTCGCCCCGAAATAATCGTGCTTTTCAGGGAATATCCCGAATTTTCGCCAAGATTTGGTCTCATGGCGCTTCGGCCTCGATGTCGGGCACTCGCCAGCAGGCCACATGGTGCGACGGCTCGATCTCGTCCAGCCGCTGCGGATCGGTGAAGCACTCGGCCTTGGCGTAGGGGCATCGGGGCGCGAAGCCGCATCCCTCGGGCAGGTCGTCGCGGCGCAGCAGGCCCCGCAGCTTCTCGGTGCCGGCGTGCTGGGCCTCCACCCGGGGCACGGCCGCGATCAGGCCCCGGGTGTAGGGGTGCCGGGGCCGGCTGAACAGGTCAGCGGTGGCCGCGACCTCGATGAGCTCCCCGGCGTACATCACCGCCACCCGGTCGCAGATCTGCTCCAGCACGCCCAGGTTGTGGCTCACGTACAGGGCGCTCATGCCGCTCTCGGCCTTGATGTGGGCGAGCAGGTCGAGCAGCCGGGCCTGGGTGGTCACGTCCAGCGCGGTGGTGGGCTCGTCCAGCACGATCAGGTCGGGCCGGCAGGCGATGGCGATGGCGATCACCACCCGCTGCTGCTGACCGCCGCTGAGCTCGTGGGGGTAGCGCCGGGCGATTTTGGCCGGCTCGGGCAGCCCCACCTGGGTGAAGATCTCGACGGTGCGCTCGGCGGCATCGCTGCCCGAGCTGACCCCGTGGCTCTCGAGCGTCTCGACCACCTGGCGGCCGACCTTCATCGACGGCGTGAGGGTGCTGGCCGGGTTCTGGGGCACCAGCGAGATCCGGGCGCCGCGGATGGGCTGCATCTGGCGGTCGGACAGGCCCAGGAGGTCGCGGCCGTCGAAAGTGACCCGGCCCCCCGCCACCCGGCTGCCGGCCTTGTTGTAGCCGAAAATTGCCAGCGCGGTGGTGGTCTTGCCGCAGCCGGACTCGCCGGCGAGGCCCAGCGTCTCGCCTCGCCCGATCTCAAACGTCACGTTCTTGACCACGCTGACCCACTGGTCGTCGTTGCGGTAGTCGACGGTGAGATCCTCGACCCGCACCAGCGGCTCGGCGGAGGTGCCGCTAGTTGTGGCGCCGTTGGTTGGAACGCCATTGGTTGCAACGCCGCTGGTTGGAATGCCGTCGGGCGCCCCGCTGGCCATCACCGCACCGGACGTCGTGCTGGCGGCCATCAGTCCGACCTCCGCCGGCTGGACACGCCGAGGATGTCGCTGACCTCCTCGGTCACCAGGCTCAGCGCCACCACCAGCGAGGCCAGGGCCAGCGCGGGGCCGAGAACCATCCACTTGGAGGCACTGAGGAACTTGCGGCCCTCGTTGATCATCAGCCCCCACTCCGGCGCCGGCGGCGCGGCCGCGAAGCCCAGGAAGCTCAGCGCGCCGATGAAGAACACCGCGTACCCGGTGCGCAGCGAGAACTCCACCAGCACGTTTCCGAGCACGTTGGGGAGGATCTCGCGCCGCGCTATCGAGAGGGCCGACTCGCCCCTCAGCTTGGCCTTGGTCACGAAGTCCTCGGTGACCACCCCCAGGGCCGCGGCCCGGACGGTGATGGTTACCGGCCACGTGAAGAAGAAGGCGACGGTCAGAATGATCACCAGGTTGTTGGTCTCGATCGAGCCCAGGATCAGCAGCGTGAGGATCAGCCCCGGCAGGGCCAGCATGATGTCGACGCCTCTCATGCCCACCTCGTCGACCCAGCCCTGCTTGTAGGCCAGCATGATGCCGATGGTGGAGCCGGCGAGGATGGCCAGGCCCGATGCCGACAGCCCCTGGATCAGCACGATTCGCTCGCCGCGGACCACCCGGCTGAACACGTCGCGCCCGAAGTTGTCGGTGCCGAACCAGTGGTCCCACGACGGGCCGGTGAAGGTATCGCCGACGAGCATCTTGTCGTGCGTGAACGGAGCCCACCACGGTCCGGTGATCCCGATGAAGAAATGCAGGAAGAGCACACCCAGAAGCACCACGAACACGGGGCGGTCGCGCGCCAGCCGCGCCAGCCTGCGGAGGCGGCTCGGACCTGCTTCCGGCCTCCCGGTCACGGGCACGGCGGTCGCCTCCCGGCCAGTCGCGGGCACGTCAGCGGGCGTGTCCATCAGCCGGTCCTCAGGCGGGGGTTCAACGCGGCCGCCACCAGGTCAGCCCCCAGGTTGCACACGATGTAGACGCCGGCCAGGATCATGGTCGAGGCCAGGATCACCGGCGTGTCCAGCAGTCGCAGCGCGTCGAGCAGCAGCAGCCCGATGCCCGGATAGGTGAACACCACCTCCACCAGCACTACCCCGCCGACGAGCCACACCACGTTGATCACGGTGGCCCGCAGGGCCGGGCCCAGGGCGTTGGGCAGCGCGTGCCGGAGCATGACACGGCGCCGGGGCAGGCCCTTGAGGGTGGCGAACTGCACGTAGTCGGAGTTCAGCACGGACAGCAGGCTGGCCTGCATCTGGCGTACCGCTAAGCCGGTCATGGCCGCCGTCAGCGTCACCGCGGGCAGGGTCATCATCCTGAGCTGGGCCCCGAACGACTCGGCCTGGTCGACGAGCGACAGCGCGGGGAACCATTCGAGGGTCACCGCGAAGATGAGCAGCAGGAATATTCCGATCACGAAGTCGGGAACCGCGCAACCCAGGATCAGCAACGTCGACAGGCCGGCCGCGAAGGCCCGTTCGCGGTAGACGGCGGTGACGATCCCCGTTATCAGGCTCAGCGGGACGTACATGACCAGGGCCAGCGCGGCCAGCTCGAGCGTGTTGGAGAGGCGGGGGGTGATGATGTCGGTGACGGACCGGTTGATCCGCCCGGCGGGCGCCCCCTCGGTCTTCGGTCGGGCCTGCACCAGCGACTCGCCCCAATCTCCCTGCACGAAGCCGGTGATCCAGGTCGTGTACCGCTCCACCGCGGGCGAGTCGAGGTTCATCTGCTCCTGGAAGTGCGCCACCCGCTCCGGGGTCGACTGGCGGCCGAGCATCCGGGTGGCGGCGTCGCCCGGGAGCAGCTCGACCGCCCAGAAGGTGATCAGCGACACGGCGAAGAGAGCGAAGATTGCCAGTACGAATCGTTGTCCGGTGACGCGGACGAAATGCACTATCGGAGGCTTCTCAAGCGGTTTACCTCGCGGGTTCTACCCGCCGTCGATGTGATGCCCACTCTTGTTCGCTGCGCTCACGGGCCGCTCGGGCCACGGCCTCGCTCATCGCCTTGCAATGGTCCGCACGTGACTGCGGTCCATCCACTCGGCCTCTGGGCGAGCCGTCAGGCGACGTCGATGGTGTAGTACACCCCGCGGGGCTGCCAACCGGTCACGCCGGAGCGCACAGCACTGTAGAAGCCGTACATGGTCGGCACGAAATGGCCGCCCTCGTCGACGATCTGCTGCTGCAGCTTGGCGTAGAGCCTGGTCCGCTCGGCCTCCTCGGTGGTGGACCGGGCGGCTGCAAGGTCGGCGTCGAACTCCTCGCTGGCCCAGTGGGTCTCGTTCCAGTCGGCGTCGGACTGGTACCACAGGCCTAGGCCGTGGTCGACGGTGCGGACGTTCCAGCCGGTCATGGCGAAGGGTGCGGAGAGCCACTGGTCGCCCCAGTAGGTGTCGGCGGGGGTCACGTCCAACTCGACGTTGATGCCAGCCTCGGCCAGCTGCTGCTGCCAGACCGGGCACCACGTAATCCAGTCCTGCATGTCGGCCAGGGTGAGCGTCAAGTCGATGCCGTCGGGATAGCCGGCCTGGCTGAGGTGTTCCTTGGCCATGGCCAGGTTGTGCTCGCGCGTACCCTCCAGGCCGAACCGGACGAGCGACGGCAGGGGGATGTCGTTCATGTGGTGGGCCCGTCCCCCATACACGAGGTCGTCGTGCTGCGGGCGGTTGGTCGCGTACTTGATGGCCAGGCGCAGGTGGTTGTTGTCGAAAGGCGGGGTGTCGATCTGGCAGTAGGCGACCGAGGAGCCGCCGATCGGGTTGATGATGATCTCGATGTCGGGGTCGGCGTCGAGATCGTCCAACGCCGTCAAAGGGACCTCCGACAAGACGTCTACCTGCCCGCCCCTGATAGCCGCCAGCCTGGCCTCCGTCTCAGCTATGGTGATCACCTCGAGGAAATCGACCTTGGGGAAGCCGGGCTGCCAGTAGTTCTCGTTTCTCTCGAAGACCGTGCTGATCTCGCCCGGTATGAACTCATCGATCTTGTATGCACCCGTGCCGAGGCTCTGGGCGGCCAGATCGGCATTGGTGGCGCCCTCGGGCACGATGCTCGTGTGCGAGTTGGTGATGGCCGCGGGCCAGTCCACGTTGGGCGCGGTGAGCCGCATGACCACCGTGTAGTCGTCCCGGGCGAACACCCCGTCAGGCTCGAGGCCGGGCAGGTTGCCCGCCCCTGGCGAGGCCACGTCGGGATCGAGGAGCCTCTGGTAGGTGTACACCACATCGGCGGCCACGAACGGCTTGCCGTCGTGGAAAGTGATCCCCTCGCGCAGCTTGAAGACCCACTCGGTGCCGTCGGCGTTGGCCTCCCAGTTCTCCGCCAGATGGGGCGTGGGTGTGAGGTTCGCGTCCTCGCGGACGAGCTGCTCGGCAACCAATGCTTGGAACAGGCCGTCGGTGGACGATGTCCGGTAGGCGGGATCGAGCGTGTCAGCGGACGTGGCAGCTGCGTGATAGCCGAAGCGCAAGGTCTTGAGGGGCCGGGGCGCGGCGGTGGTGGTCGTGGTCGGGGCTGCGCCGGCCGCGGTGGTGGTCGCGACGACGGTGGTGGTGGCCGGCGCGATGGTGGTGGTGACGGCCGGAGCAGCCGCCTCGGTGGTGGTGGCCGGCGCGGCGGTGGTAGTGGTGGCCGCCGGCTGGGCCGAGTCGCCGTCGCCGCAGGCGGCCAGCAGCACCGAGCCACCGGCGATCATGCTGAACTTGCGCCTGCTCAGAGTGCGCTTGATGATTCCATTTGATTCGCTGTTTGACATTGGTTCCTCCTGGACCTGTCTATTTCGCCATTTGCTTTGGCAATTTGCTTTGATTGTGCTGATTGGTCAGCGGTCGAGTCGATGGGCTCGAATCTGGTCTGGCGGGAGTCGGCACGGCATCAGCCATCGACTTCATCCACCTTTATTAGGTCATCCTTTATTAGGTCATCCACCTTTATGAGAATGTGAGAGCGAACGGCTTCCTCGCATGCGTCCGGGTCTCGGCCGCGCAGCACGTCCAGGAACTCGACGTGTCGAAGCACCCACGACTTGAAGGCAACATCGTCGAGGGGATAGAGGTCGAACTCGATGCCGGCAACCGCGTCGCTGGTCGCCGCGGCGTGCCAGGCGTTCTGCAACATGGTGTCGTACCGGCCGCAGAGTTGGTCCCATTGCCGCTCTGAGAGTCGCTCGAGAGCCTGGCGCACGGCGAGCACCTCGAGGGCCGCCCTGACGTGAAGCCCGTCCTCGGCCTCGGCCCGGTTCATGCTGGCCACATACGTGCCGTTCTTGGGTCGGATCTCGATTAGGCCCTGCTGTTCGAGCAGCTTGAAGGCTTCCCGGATGGGGGTGCGGCTCACTCCGAGCTGTTCGGCCAGGTCGGCTTCGGGGATCTTGTCACCGGATCGGAAACGGCCCTCGACTATGGCGTCTCGGATCGCGTCGATGATCTGCTC
>JAKZWH010000310.1:0-3522 GCA_047515615.1 Acidimicrobiales bacterium
CGCGCCAGCTCACCGTCGCGGCCACCATCCGCAACCGGCTCCTCACCGTGCCGGGCCGCCTCGTCAACCACAGCGGCCGACACAGACTGCGCCTGCCGCTCAACTGGCCATGGGCAAACACCTTCACCACCGCCCTGGGACACATCCGCAACCTGCCCCAACTCATCTGAGCCGCCCACAGCGCCCCGCGCAGCGCAGCCGAACCCCACCCGCCACCAACCGCACCAGCCCCGCACCCCAGTCCTGCACGCCCCAAAACACGCCGGCCCGCACACACGCACCAGCCCAGCGGCCACCCGGCCCAAACCGTCGATCCCACAAACCCCTCGGTGGATTCAGGCTTAGGCGCTAGCTGTGACCGCTTTGTGAACCCCTACCGTTCGTAGCCGACGCAACAGCGCCGCTGCGGCGACGCCGGCGACGAGGATCGGTATGAGCGTCCAGGTCACCGCGTCGTCTAGGCGGACACTCGCGGTTTGGGCGCCGGTTGCGTACACCGCGACCGACGCGGCTGCACCGCAGATCGCGTAGCCCGCGTTGGCGGTCCGGTCGCACCCCGCGCTGACGTGACGCCCGTCAGGCCAGCGCGGCACGCGCCCGCCGCCGCTGACGCGGGCCAGCCGACGACGCGACCACCACCAGGCGCTAGCCGTGACGATGCCCGCAGCTGCCACCGTGGGCCAACCGCCCAAGGTCCCGAACACGCGCGCAGCGCCATATATCGCAATTGCCGCAGCCGTCGCGACCAGGTTGACGGTGGCCAGCACCGTCGCTCGTCGGTCATCGAGGACGCTGATACGGCGCCCGTCGGGCCAGCGGGGAGGCCGAAACCAAGCCATCAGAGCACGCCTCGAGAGGCCCCGCATCAACGGCATCCGGGTCGGCTGCACGCCGGGTAAGCGTCGGTCATGGACACAGAGCCGTCGGGCTGCACCTTGGCAGCGTAGCTGTCGGGTGGTGTCGATCAGGCTGGGGCGGGCCGCGGGCAGCTCAGCCGTTGGGGAGCAGGACGGTGCGGGCCTCGGCGCCGGTCTTCAGGGCGTCGAAGGCGCCTTGGAGACCATCTAGGCCGGCGGTACGCGAGATCATCTCGTCGAGCTTGAGGCGGCCCCGCAGGTACAGATCGGCGAGCATGGGAAAGTCCTTGCGGGGCCGGGCACCGCCGGCCCGGATGCCGAGCAGGCTCTTGTTCTGGTGCAGATCCAAGAACGGGTAAGTGACCTTCGCCCCCAGATCGGGCACGCCCACCGCGCACACGTTGCCGCCGGGGCGGGTCATCGAGATGGCCTGGGCGAGCAGAGCGGTGCTGCCCACCACCTCGAAGGCATGGTGCACCCCCGCGGGGCACAGCGACTTGACCGCAGCCACGGGATCGAAGTCGTCTCCTTCGGCCAGCACGAAGTCGGTGGCGCCGAACTCCAGCGCGAGGGCCTCCTTGGCCGCGACGCGGTCGATAGCGATGATCGCGGATGCCCCCACCAGCCGGGCGGCCTGGATCACGTTGAGGCCCACCCCGCCGGCGCCGATCACGGCCACGGTGTCACCGATCTGCACCCTGGCCCGGTTGAACACCGCGCCGGTGCCGGTCACCACCCCGCAGCCGATCAGCGCGGCCGCGGCCAAAGGCATCTGCGCGGGGACCGGGATGCACTGGTTCTCGCTGACCACGCTCTGCTGGATGAACGCGCCGATGTTGGCGAAGTTGTAGATGGGTCGCCCGTTTTCCGCGTAAGGCTGGCTGAGCGAGCCCAGCGCCGCGTTGGTGCAGTTGCCGGGATCGCCGCCCTCGCAGTCCCCGCAGTGGCCGCAGTTGCCGAACGTGGACAGGATCACATGGTCGCCCACCTCGCAGTAGGTGACGGCCGAGCCCACCTCCAGCACCACCCCGGCGGCCTCGTGACCCGGCACGAGCGGCACCGGCATGTAGTACTTGCCCAGCACACAGCTCAAGTCACTGCCGCACACCCCGGCCGCCCGGATCTCGACCCGCACCTGGCGGGGCGACAGCGACCCGACGATCTCCAGATCCTCCGACAGGCGGACGCTGTCCTCGGTGGTGCCCTCGAGTATCAGTCCTTGCACGGCGCTGCCTCCTCGGTATCGGTGCTGCTCGGGCCGTTCGGCGGCCGCCGGGTTAGATGTGGGCCCGCATGCGCTCGACGGTGTTCCACCGCTGAGCCGCGGAGATGGTGCCGAGCATCATCGCCTTGAATCGCCGATGACCGCGGTCCTGATCGCCGGCAGGCAGCGAGTGCACGAACGGCACGTGCGACACGCCCACCCAGTAGAAGCCGGTCCAGGCCAAGTCCTCGGCCAGGTCCTCGGCACTCCAGGCGGGGCCGCCCGCTGCAGCCAGCTCGCGCCGGTAATGCTCCAGGAACTCCGGCTCGCGGGCCAGGGTCTCGTCGTTGTGGCTGGCCATCAACAGCCAACCCAGGTCCAGGCCCGGGAACGACCGCATGACCGTCTGCCAATCCACGATCACCGGCCCGTCCGAACGGAACAGCATGTTGTCCAGCTCGTAGTCCTGGTGGATGAGAGTCCACGGCCGCTGGTCGAATCGCTGGAGCCAGCCCTCGATGTCGGGAAGCCAAACGTCGGACACCATCTCGGCGATGTCGTCGGGGTGGTACTGGGGGAGATGCTCGCGGATGTTGGCCCAGCTGTCGAGAGTGAAGGGGATGCCGATGCGCAGCGACGGGGACATCCAGTCGATCAGCCAGCCGTAGGAGGTCAGGCTCTCGTCCATCCAGAACGCGCCGTGCAGCCGGGCCAGATCGCCCACGAGGGTCTGCATCCGCTCGAAGGTGGTGCCCTCCAATATGTCGCCCTTCTGCGCCGGATGGACCCGCTCGATGAGCAGGGTGGCACCGTGGGTCTCAGGATCGAACCGGTTGACGAAGCATCGGGGGAGCGTCATGCCTGAGCGGTCGGCCACCGGCGACGCCAAGTCGGCGTAGAAGCCCGCCTCCCGCTGGTAGGACAGCATCACCGAGGCGTACATGCGGGCGATGTCGTCGTCGAGCGGGCACTTGGCCACGAACTCGACCGGCAGGTCGGTGCTGCCGGCGTAGGTGACCGACACGATCCCGACCTCGCCCATGGCGCCCACGAAGCCGTCCATCGGCCGCACCTGCACCGACTTGACCGGCGGGGGGCTGTGCCCGGCTTCAGTGAGCGCCTCCTCGAGCCAGGCAGGCGTCATGGTCAACAGGGTCTTGAGAATTTCGGTCATCGGTCCTCTCCGGGGTCCGGCACCCACCGCGGGGCGCGCTTGTTGAGGAAGGCGTCCATGCCCTCGACGGCCTCGTCGCCCGCGAACAGCTCGGCCGAGAACCGCTCGGTCCAGGCGAGCGCCTCGTCGAAACTCATCTCGGGTACCCGGTCCACGAGCTGCTTGCACGCGGCCAGTCCCGACGGCGCACCGGCCAGCAGGTCGACCACCACCGCTTCCACCTCGGCGTCGAGGCTCCCGGCGGGGACCGCGGCGTTGATCAGGCCCAGGCGCACCGCCTCCGCGGC
>JAKZWH010000311.1:0-6169 GCA_047515615.1 Acidimicrobiales bacterium
CACCAGCCGCCACGTCATCATCGAGTCGGCCCATCCGTCGCCGCTGTCCGCTTCGGGCGGTTTCTTCGGCAGCCGGCCCTTCAGCCGGGCCAACGAGGCCCTCGTCGCGGCGGGGCGCGAGCCCGTGGATTGGGCGATCCCCGAGCTCGCTTAGAGGCCACGCCGGGGTCGGCGCGCAAGTCCCAAGAGGAACTGCGCATCCGCCGCCCTCCTGGCGGATACACGATTCATCCGGGCGCTCGCATCAGCCGAGGCGCTGGATCAGGGTGCCTGTTCCCATGCCGCCGCCAGAGGGAATCGACACGAGGCCCCATACGCCGTCGGCACGCTCAAGCTCATAGAGGGCTTTGCAGATCAGAATGCAGCCAGTGCCGCCCACGGGGTGACCCAAGGAGATGGCGCCGCCGTTGGGGTTGGTCTTGGCCGGGTCGGCGCCGACGGTGCGCTGCCAGGCGATCACCACCGAGGCGAAGTTCTCGTTGATCTCGAACACGTCGATGTCGTCGATGGCGAGCCCCTCGCGCGACAGCACCCGCTCGGTGGCCGGTATCGACCCCTCGTACATCAGCACCGGGTCGCAGCCCACCAGCGCGGTCTGGGCCACCCGAGCCATGGGCTTGAGCCTCAGCTCGGCGGCCCGATTCGCCGACATCAGCAGAGCCGCGGCGGCGCCGTCGGCAATCTGCGACGATGTGCCCGCGGTGTGGATCCCGTCCTCCCGGGCCACCGGCTTGAGCGCGGCGAGAGCCTCCAGGCTGGTGTCGCGGGGCACCTCGTCGCGGGAAAACTCCACCGTCTCGCCGGTCTTGTTGCCGTCTTCGTCCACCATCGCGGCCTCAATGGGCGCTATCTGGGTCTCGAAACGGCCCTCGCGTTGGGCGGTAGCCGCCCGCAACTGTGTCTCTAGCCCGAGCTCGTCGGTGTCGGTGCGAGAGATGTCGTAGGCGGCGGCGATGCGCTCCGCGGCCTCGAACTGGCTGGTGAACTCGTAGTGCTGGAAGTAGCTGCGCGAAAACCGTCGACCGGGGCCGAATTCAACGTTGGCGCCCAGAGGCACGATCGACAGCGACTCCACCCCGCAGGCCAGCACGATGTCCTCCGCGCCCGAGGCGATCAAGGCGCAAGCAAGGGCCACGGCATGCTGGGACGACCCGCACTGAAGATCGACCGTGCAGCAACTCGCGGTGTGGGCACCTCCATGAGACAGCCAAGCAGTGCGGGTGATGTTCATTCCTTGGGCGCCAAGCTGGCCGAAGCAGCCCCCGATCACCTGGCCGACATCGCCGCTGCCTATCCCGGCCCGATTCAAGCACTCCATCTGCACCGGCCCGAGCATGTCGGCTGGGTGGGTGTGGGCCAGGGTGCCGTTGCGCTTGCCCACCGCTGAGCGCACCGCCTCCACGATCACCACTTCAGTCATTGCGGTCCTTTCCCGCCATGGCTGCACAGCGTCGCTGACTTCGGCCTGGTCGAGTCCAAGCTCGGGCCCGGTAGATAGTACTAACGGCTACTGGCCCGGCGGGCGTAGCGTCGGGGCACCACCTGCCCAACATCCTGGGAGCACCGTTGCCGCATCCGAACATCCATATCGACTCCACCGGCGCCGTCACCACCATCACCATCCATCGGCCCCGCCGCAAGAACGCTTGCACCCCCTCCATGTGGACCGCCCTCCGGGAGGGTTCCGCGACCTCGCCGACACGGTGATGGCCATACATGACTGCCCGAAACCGGTGATCGCCAAGATCGACGGATCGGCCGTGGGTGGCGGCCCGGGGGTGGAAGGCTGGTGACATCCGCCCACCTACTCAAGCCCGAGGGCCTGAGGTGCCCGCAGACGACGGCAGGGGTAGCGTCTTGTGCTGTGTCTGCGGTGGTTGCCACGGTCGAAGAGCGGTTGGCTGTCCGGCTGATCTGAGCATGGCAGCCGCCGACAACATCGAGGGCGTCCGCTACGAGCCGAACGACCAATGCCCGCCGTCCCTGCTGCTCGGCGTCGGCCTCCAAGGGGTCGCGCTCACACTGCCAACAATCGTGCTCGTCGTGGCCGTCACCGCCCGAGCGGGTGGCCAGGACGACGACTACGTCTCGTGGGCGGTGTTCGCCGCTCTGATCATCGCTGGCGCTCTGATCGCGCTCCAGGCGAGTCGAGTCTGGCGGTTCGGAGCGGGGCACATCGTGCTCATGGGACCCAGCCCCAACTTCGTGGCCGTCTCAGTTCTGGCGCTGGGAGTGGGCGGTCCGGCGCTACTGGCGAGCCTCGCCGTGGCGGCCGCCTTCTTCTACCTCATGCTCGCCCTGTGGCTGCCCATGCTGCGGCGGATCATCACACCCGTCGTGTCGGGCACCGCGCTCATGCTGATTGCGGTGTCGGTCATGCCGATCGCACTCGACAGAATCGGGGAGGTTCCCGATGGGACGGCGCCGATTGCGGGCCCGATCATCGCCCTGGTGACGGTGGTCGTGAGCACGGCGTTGGTCGTGCGCGGGCCTCGGAACTGGAGGCCCTGGTCGCCGCTGGTCATTCTGGGCGCAGGATGCGCAGTGGCCGCGGTCCTCGGGGCCTATGACGTTCAGCCGATGGTCGACGCTGCCTGGGCCGGCATCCCCAGCGGCGGGCTGCCGGGACTCGACCTCTCATTCGGGCTGGACTTCTGGGCCCTGCTCCCGCCATTCGTGGTGGTGACGCTCGTGGGCGGCGTCAAGAACATGGGCGACAGCATCGCGGTGCAGCAGGTCTCGCGGCGCAGACCCAAGGTGACCGACTTCCGAATGGTGCAGGGCGCGCTCAACACCAACGGCCTCGGCATCCTGCTCTCGGGAATCGTCGGGACGCCGCCCACGACGGCCTATTCGTCACGCAGCGTGTCGCTCATCAGCCTCACATCGGTGGCGGCGCGCCGGGTCGGATACGTCATCGGAGCCACCCTTGCACTCCTGGCACTGTTCCCGAAGGTTGTGGCCGTCTTTGTCTCGATCCCGAACGCCGTCATGGGGGCCTACCTCCTGACAGCGATAGGAACGCTGTTCGTCAGCGGCATACGCACCCTGGTCAAGGACGGCCTCGACGCGCAGAAGGCCCTGGTCGTGGCCCTGGCATTCTCGATCGGGGCCGGCCTGGAGCAACGGGAGATCTTTGCTGAAATGTTCGGCGGCAGATGGGCCCCACTGCTCGACAACGGCGTCGTCGTCGGCGCGGTGGTCGCCGTTGCGATGACGTTGTTCATCGAGAGCACCAACCCGATGCGCCAAGCTCGCCTGGAGGTTGATCTGAGTGTCTCCTCGCTGCACCAGATCGACGAGTTACTCTGCGAGGTCGCCTCGAAGATCGAGTGGAACGGCGCCTCGACGCGGCAACTGCGCTCCGCTGGCGAAGAAACGCTGATGAGCCTGGTCGAACCGGGCGACAGTGCTATGCGCGACGCAGAGCCCGGCGAGCACACGGCTCGGCTCATTGTCATCGTGCGTCCGGCTGACGGCGTGATCGAAATGGAATTCCTGGCCGTGTTCGACGAGGAGAACCTGGAGGACCGGCTGGCGTACCTGAGCGAGGAGGTCGAAGGCATCCAAGGGTTGGAGGAGGGCGAGATATCGCTGCGCTTGCTGCGCCACTACGCGTCCTCCGTCCACCATCAGAAGTACTACGGCTTGGACGTCGTCACCGTGCAGGTGAGAGGATCGCGCTAGAGCCGACACCGTCCGCCCGCGCCTCAAGGAGCCTCCCGGATGACCCCCCACCCCCTCCTCCATCCGTTCGCGCCGCCGGCCAAGCCCGAGTCCGAGATGATCAACATCGTGCGGGCCTCCGGCTCCACGCTCTATGACGACGAGGGACGCTCCTACATCGACGGGGCGGGGAGCCTGTGGTACTGCCAGATCGGTCATGGGCGGCCGGAGATGGCCGAAGCGGTGGCCGCGCAGATGCGCGAGCTGGCCGCCTACAACACCTTCGACCCGTTCACCAACGCTCCCGCGGCCAGGGCGGCGGAGATGATCGTGGAACGCTCCCCGCTCGCCGACGGCCGGGTGTTCCTGGGCTGCTCGGGCTCCGAAGCGGTGGACACGGCGCTCAAGATCGCCCGCCTCTACGCGCAGCGCGCCAGCGGCGCCGACCGCCAGATCGTGATCACCCGGACCAACGGCTACCACGGCACCAATTTCGGCGGCACGTCCGCCCAGGGCGTCGCCCGCAACCGCGAGGGGTGGGGCGATCTGGTGCCCCACTTCGTGGAGGTGCCCAACGACGACATCGAGGCGATGGCGACCGCGTTCGCGGAGCACGGCGAGCGGGTGGCGGCGGTGATCACCGAACCGGTCCAGGGGGCAGGGGGCGTCTTTCTGCCTCCGGAGGGCTATCTGGCCGGAGCCCGGCGCCTGTGCGACCAGCACGGGGCCCTGCTGATACTCGATGAAGTGATCTGCGGATTCGGGCGGACCGGCGAATGGTTCGGAGCCCAGACCTTCGACGTGGCGCCCGACATGATGATCTTCGCCAAGGGCGTGACATCGGGCTATCTGCCGCTGGGCGGCGTGATCGTGAGCCGGCGGGTGTGTGAGAACCTCGAGGATCCCGGCTTCCTGCTGCGCACCGGCTACACCTACTCGGGCCACCCCACCGTGGCTGCCGCCGCGGTGAAGAACCTTGAGATCATCACCGAGGAGAGCCTCGTCGAGCGGGCCCACCATGTGGGCCGCAAGATCGCCGAAGGACTTGAGGCCCTGGCCGCCGACGGCCTGATCGCGTCGCACCGCGGCGTCGGCGCGCTGCATGCAGCCATGCTGGACCGGCCGTCGATGGACGTGCGCAACGACATGTTGCGCCGGGGCGTGATCGTGCGTCCCATCAGCGACGTGCTGGCCATGTGCCCACCGCTGGTGATCACCGACGACGAGATAGGCCGCATCGTCCACACCATGGCCGAGTCCCTGCGCGCCGTGGCGTAGCCGCGAGCGTGGCCGGGGTTCGTCGCACCCGGCTGAGAACACTCACACACCGGGGACGAAAGCAGCCCGCGACCGGTGGCGCCCGTCCGGGTGCCCGAAGAATGGCCGTGTGCGCTGGCCAGGCACGACACCATTTCGGGCACCCACACCTTGAATGAGCGCCTCGGGAACTTGCGCGCCGCATCACGTACCGCCCCACCACGCCCCGGCTCTTGGCGGAGCGACGCGCGAACCTAGGCATGCACTTGCGCGGCTTAGGCGTTCCCGTTACCGTCCGAGCCGAACCTTCATCGATGTAATTCGAGCACGAGAGAACGGAGATTCTCCCCATGAGAGCAGATCTCGACAGCGCAGAGAACGTCGGCGCCGGCCTCAACGAGCCCGCTCCGGCCCACATGGACGAGGACGTGCCCGACCGGGCCGGGCAAACCCACCTCTGGTTCAGGGCTGACAGTCCCGCGGGACCGGTGTTCGTGGCGCACTCGAACGGGTGGGTGTCAGGTCTTCAGATCACGCCGGACGGCCGCGAACCCGATCCAGGGCGTTTCGTCGACTACATGCGCGACGAGGTGGGAGAGGACGTGGAGCCTGATCCCGATCCCGATCCCAAGCTCGTGGCCCGGGTGGGCGAGGCCCTCGCCACCGGTCGCACCGACGTGCCCGTCGACCTGTCGTCGCGCTCGGTGTTCCATCAGGAGGTTCTGAGGGCCACCGCCCGCATTCCCCGGGGCGAAGTGCGCACCTACGGGGAGTTGGCCGCGATCGTGGGCCGGCCCAGAGCCGCCCGCGCCGTGGGCACGGCCATGGCCCGCAACCCCGTTCCGCTGCTGGTTCCCTGCCACCGGGTGGTGCCCAGCAGCGGGGGAGTGGGCAACTACGGCTTCGGCAGCGACCTGAAGGCCAAACTCCTCGCCGGCGAGGGCGTCGTTCTCTAGCCCGCTAGCGGGGGCCCGAGGCCGCCATGGCGGGGGTCAGCATCAACAAGAGCTCATCGGCCAGCGAGTCGGAGTCGAGAGGGGCCACGATCCGGTCGGCCCGGTGGCGGCTGGGCTGAACGTAGGCGTCGTGCATCGGCGCGACCGTGGCCGCGAACTGCCTGCGCACATGGTCCTCCGGCCGGCCCCGTTCGGACATGTCCCGCTGGACGCGGCGCTGAAGGCGCACCTCCTCGCCAACGTCCAGGAAGACCGAGAAGTCCAGCCGCGCCGCGACCTCATCGAAGGCC
>JAKZWH010000312.1:0-4472 GCA_047515615.1 Acidimicrobiales bacterium
CGCAGCGAGTAGTAGGTGTTGGTGGGCTTGCCGTTCTCGGGATGCAGCAGGGTGCCCGATGCCAGCGATTGGTCGAGGTCGGCCAGCACCTCCAGGGGCTCCCACTCGGCTTCGATGGCGGCCGCGCCGGCTCGAGCCGCCTCGGGGGTGTCGGCCACCACCAGCGCCAGACGGTCCGCCTCCCAGCGCGACACATCGCACGGCACCGGGCTGCGGCCGGTGTGCTCGACGCCGACGAACACGGGATGATCCGCCATGGTGAGCCCGAACTCGTTGACTGGGATGTCGGCCGAGCCGAACACGGCCACCACACCGGGCACGGCCTGTGCAGCGGAGAAATCGAGATCGACTAGACGCGCGTGGGGCTGATTGGTGAACACCGCCATGGCCCACAGGGCGTCGGCACCGATGCGATCGCCGGGGTAGTCGGCCTGCCCGGTGAGCTTCGCGGGTGCGTCGATGCGGGCCGCGGACCGTCCGACGCTCATGGGACCGTGACCTCGGCGTCGGGCGCAGCCTCCTGGCCGCCTCCCAGAAGGGCAGCCCCGGCGTCGGCCGCGCCCCACAGCGGGTTGTCCGGCCCCATGCCTACGCAGGTCGTCGGCTCGTCGCCTGACGTTGCCTTCCGGCTGTCTCCCAGGAGAGCGTCAATGATCGAGTAGTAGCCGGTGCAGCGGCACAGGTTCCCCGATAGCCCAAGCTCCACTTGGTCCCGGCTCAGTTGCGGGTTCTCCTCGGCCAGCATGACCGCGCTCATCACGAACCCGGGCGTACAGAAGCCGCACTGGACGCCCCCGCAGTCGGCTAGGGCCTGCTGGACGGGGTGCAGGCCTCCACCGGGCGGGGCGACCCCCTCCACGGTGGTGATTGAGGCGCCGACGGCACGGGCGGCGGGCACGAGGCAGGCCAGCACGGCCTGGCCGTCGAGGTGGACGGTGCAGGCGCCGCACTCGCCCTCGGCGCACCCCTCCTTCGTGCCGGTGAGGCCGAGATCGAGCCGCAGCCAGTCGAGCAGCGTGCGGCCGGCGGCGTTGGCCGCGCCGAGCTCGATGCCGTTGACGGTGGCGACGACGGTGTCGTCGTCGGTTACCTCCCGGCGCGGCGGCGCGTCCGGCGTGGAGGCGGCCGCGACGCCCTCGGTCGACACGAGGCGGGGCGGGCGGCGGGGCCAGGTGTCCGCCTCGGTCCCGGCGGCCAGCGAGCGCAGGGCCCGTTCCACGACCACGCCGACGGTGTGGCTGCGGTACTCGGCCGTGGAGCGCAGATCGTCGATGGGAGTGACCGCGGCCCGGGCCGCGGCCGCGACGCCTGGCGCGGCGTCTGCTAGGAGCCGGCCCCGAGCTATCTCCCCGGCGCCGTCCACGAGTTCGATGGTCGGCCCGACGCTGCCGAGGGCCACCACCAGGTTGGCGACGGTCCCGTCGCCGGCGTCGGTCACCACCGCGGCCGCGTGGACGACCGAGATGGCCTGTGCCCGCCGCAGCCCCAGCTTCACGAAAATGCCGCGACGGGCCCCGCCGAGGGCGTCGAAGGAGATCTTGGTGACGAGCTCGCCCGGCTGAAGGGCCGTGGTGCGGAAGCCGGTGAAGAACTGCTCGATCGGCACGGTCCGCTCCCGCCTGCCAGCCGATGCCATTGTCACGTCGGCTCCAAGCGCGTACAGGGCTGAGATGCTGTCGTTGGCCGGGCTGGCCGTGACGATGTTGCCGGCGATGGTGGCCCGGTTTCGGAGCTGCGGCCCGCCGACTTCCAGGCAGGCCTGGGCCAGAGGCAGCCCTACCCGCAGCATCCGCTCCCATCCCACCACGTCTCCGTGAGTGACGAGCGGGCCGAGCTCGATGCGCCCTTCTCGCTCGACGATCGTGTCGAGCCCTTCGAGCACGCTCAGGTCTATGAGAGTGTCGATGCCGGTGCGGGCGCCCCGGCTGAGTTCCAGCAGCAGGTCGGTTCCGCCGGCGATGACCCGCGCCGACGGGCCGTGCGCGGCCATCGCGGCCAAGGCGTCGTCCAACGACTCGGGCGCTACATATCGGTTGATCGGGTCGGCCCGGCGCTGGGCTTCGTGAAGTTGGCTCATGAAACGTGAAGTTGGCCCATGACAGATCTGTCGGGACGGTCGGGACGGCCGGATTTGAACCGGCGACCCCCTGCTCCCAAAGCAGGTGCGCTACCTGGCTGCGCCACGTCCCGTGCGACTAATCAGGCTACCGGCCGCGGCAGCCCCACAATCCACTTGCTGCCCCGGTTTCGAAGCGGATAGCGCCTCGGCCGCCCCGTTCAGCGCGCCCTGGGAAGGCCCAGCCAGCCCTCGGCAACCAGGTTGCGGTTGATCTCGCTGGTGCCGCCGTAGATGGCGGTCACCGGCGCGTGGCGGAAGTGCTCCTCGATGCGGCCGTCCATGTGCGCGCCGGCGTCGTCGTGGGTGAGCAGTCCGTCGGCGCCCATCATGTCTAGGAACCAGGCGCAGTGCTTCTTGTAGGACTCCGAGGCGAACAGCTTGGTCATCGACCCCTCCACCCCGAACATGGCACCCTCCGAGGCCAGCGCCGCGGTGTGGTAGGCGAAGCTGCGACACACCTCCACGTCGATCATTGCCCGCACCAGCCGGTGTCGCACTTCGTCGTCGTCGAGGAGGCGGGTGCCGTCGGCCCGGCGGGCCCAGTCGAGGGCGGCCTCGATCACCGGCGGCGACGGGAACTGGCCGCCGGCGATGCCCCGCTCGTACTTGAGGGCGGTCTTCATCACCGTCCAGCCGCCGTTCACCTCCCCGAGGCGCCACTCGTCGCCGAGGCGCACATCGTCGTAGAAGGTGGCATTGGAGCGCTCGGTTCCCATCGTCTCCAAGGGCCGGATCTCGATGCCCTCGGTGTCGAGGGGCACCACGAAGAACGTCAGGCCCCGATGTTTGGGCACGTCGGGGTCGGTTCGGGTGAGCAGCAGCACGTAGTCGGACACATGGGCCAGCGTCGTCCACATCTTGGAGCCGTTGATGACCCAGCGTTCGCCGTCGCGCTCGGCCCGGGTGCGGGCCGCGGCCACGTCCGAGCCCGACTCGGGCTCGCTGTATCCGAGGCAGGCCAGCGCCTGGCCCGACAGCAGCCGGGGCGCCACCTGCTGGCGCAGGTGCTCGTTGCCGTGCTCCAGGATCATCGACACCACCACCACGGCCACACCGAGGGCGTCGGCCGGCGCCTGGTGCAGCTGGAGTTCTTCCAGCAGCACGCACAGCTCCACGGGGTCCATCCCGCCGCCGCCCAGCTCGGCCGGCACCGCGCCCGACAGCCAGCCGCGCTCCGCGATGGCCCGGTGCAGGGCTCCGGAGTGGATGGTGCCGTCGCGGGTGGCCGCGATCATCTCGCCGGTGAGGTGCTCGGCCAGGAACTCCCGGACCTCGACCCGGAACGCCTCGGCCCGCGGCGGCAGCATGAAGTCCATCAGACGGCTCTCGGCCTCTTGGGGCCGAGGTCGGCCTCTGCGAGCCGGGCCATCTCGGCCGCGGGCTCACCTAGCTGCAGCAGCCAGGCCGCGGCCCGCCGGTAGTACAACTGCACGTCATACTCGGCGCTGTAGCCGTAGCCGCCGTGGTACTGCAGCACCCGGTCGGATGCGAACCGGGCCGACTCCGCGCCGAACAGCAGCGCCATCGAGGCGAGCCGGTCCCCGCCGGTCTGGCCGGCGTCGACCGCGCAGGCGGCCCGGAAGGCCAGAAGGCGGGCGCCCTCGGCGCGGGTGGCCGCGTCGGCCAGGCCGTGCTGCACCGCCTGGAACGACCCGACCGGCACGCCGAACTGGTGGCGCTGCTTCACGTAGGCCACGCCCATGGCCAGCACTTCGCTGGCCAGGCCCGCATAGGCGACGGCCATGAGCGCCTTCCATTCGGTCAAGGCGTCGTTCCAGGCGCGGCGGGCGGCTTCGTCGGTGGCAAGGACCTCGGCATCCGACAGGTCCCTGTCGGCCAGGGGCAGATCGGCGGTGTTGGGCCGGGCCGCGCCGGGCGGCTCGCTGCGGCTGACGACCAGCGCTCCCTCGCGGATGCCGGCCACCACATCGGCCACCGCTCCCGCGGGAACGAGCCGGGCGGTGCCGTCGGCCGCGACCGGCCGCAGCGCGAGCGTGGCGACGAGTTCGCCGGAGACCACCGCAGCGAGGAGATCCCGCGGCGCGTTCAAGCCGGCCGCGGTACACAGCAATCGGGTGCTCACCGCGTGCTCGACGAGCGGTACGGGGGCGATGCGCCGTCCCCATTCGTACACCACCACAGCCAGATCGACGAGCGAGGCGCCGCCGCCGCCGTAGGTGACCGGCGCGGCCATTCCCGGCGCTCCGGCCGAGGCCAGCTTGTCCCACAGCGCCCGGTCGAACCCGCAGCCCGCCGCCGCGGACCGAACCGCCTCACCGGTGGCCTCGCGGGCGAACAGATCGCCGAAGGCCTCACCGACGGCCTGCTGATCCTCGGAGTAGCGGGTTCGCAC